>JAKFUQ010000043.1 GCA_021732645.1 Rhizobacter sp.
GCAGAGGGCGCGGTGGCACGGCGAGAGGCCGCAGCGGTGGAAGCCCTCGGATTATCCGGCAGCCCCTGCGCGGCGCAGGGTCGCAGGCTGTCGGGCTTCTAGAATCGTTCGATGAGCTACTTGGTGCTGGCCCGCAAATACCGACCGCGCAATTTCGACACGCTGGTCGGGCAGGAACACGTGGTGCAGGCGCTGTCGAATGCGCTGACACAGGGCCGGCTGCACCATGCCTACCTGTTCACCGGCACGCGTGGCGTGGGCAAGACGACGGTGTCGCGCATCCTGGCCAAGGCGCTGAACTGCACCGGCGTTGATGGCCAGGGCGGGGTCACCGCGCACCCCTGCGGTGTCTGCCCTGCCTGCCGCGACATCGATGCCGATCGCTTCATCGATTACATGGAGCTCGACGCCGCCAGCAACCGCGGCATCGACGAGATCCGCGACCTGATCGAGCGCGCCGCCTACAAGCCGACCGTGGGCCGCTTCAAGGTCTTCATGATCGACGAGGCGCATCAGCTGACGCGCGATTCGTTCAACGCATTGCTCAAGACACTGGAAGAGCCGCCCGACTACCTGAAGTTCGTGCTGGCCACTACCGAGCCCGACAAGATGCTGCCCACGGTGCTGTCGCGCTGCCTGCAGTTCAACCTGCGGCCGATGGGGCTGCACACCTTGCAGGAGCACCTCGCGAAGGTGCTGGCCGATGAGGGCATCGCCGCTGAACCCGGTGCGCTGCGCTTGCTGGCGCGAGCAGCACGGGGGTCGATGCGCGACGCGCTGTCGATCACCGACCAGGCGGTGGCTTTCGGCGGCGGGGCATTGCTCGAAGCCGGCGTGCGCGAGATGCTGGGCGCGGTCGATCGAAGCCATGCCATCCGTTTGATTGACGCCTTGGCCGCTGGCCACGGGGCCGCTCTGCTGGCCGAGGCCGATGCGCTGCGGGCGCTGGGCCTGTCGGCACGCGGCACGCTGGAGGAGATGGCCGAGCTGCTGCAGCAGATGGCGGTGGCGCAGGCGGTGCCCGATGCGATCGATGCCGGCGATGCCGATGCGGCAGCCGCCGCGCGCTTGGCGTCGCTGCTGGCGGCCGACCAGACGCAGTTGTTCTACAGCATGGCGCTGCATGGCCGCGCCGAACTGGCGCTGGCACCCGACGAGCACAGCGGCCTGGTGATGGTGCTGCTGCGCATGCTGGCATTCGGCCCGCCAGCGGGCGCGCGGGCCATCGAGCCGGTGGCGGTCAAGGCGCAAGCGCCTGCCAAGCCCGTGGCCTCGGCGGCACTGGCCCGGACGCCGGCACCCGCTCGCGCCGCGATGCCGCCCGTGCTGCCGTCGCCACCTCCCCATGTGTCCGAGTCGACGCCACCGCCATGGGTCGATGCCCCGTGGGACGACGAGGTGACTCCGTTCGCCGCGGCCGTGACCGCGCCGGTAAGTGCACCTGCAGCTGCGCCTGCGCCGGTGGCCGGCGAGTCCGTCGCGGCTGCGCGTCCCGGCGTGGTGTCGGCCTCGCCTGACGCCGCTGACGCGATCACCACACCGCTCGGCGACCGCTGGAACGAGGTCGTGCAGGCGATGGTGCAGGCCGGCGGCATTGCGGCGATGGTGCGCGAGCTGGCGATCCAGTCGCAGTGCGTGCGCATCGATCAGGGCGCCTCACCGCCGCTGTGGTTGCTGCAGGTCGAGCGCGACACGCTGCGGTCCCCGGCGCAGCGCGACAAGCTGGAAGCCGCGCTGGTGCAGCACCTGGGCACCCCGCTGACGCTCGATGTGCAGGCCGGCCCGGCGCAGGACACCCCTGCGATGCGTGCCAGCGCCGAGCGTTTGCGTCGGCAGCGCGAGGCCGAGCAGCTCATCGCCGACGACCCGGTCGTGCGCACGCTGATGGCGCAGTACAGCGGGGCGCGCATCGTGCCGGGCTCGGTCAAATATCAGTAGCACGGCGCACAGATCCAACGCCACCCCTTGATGTCCATGAAGGAGACGACACCATGATGAAGAACCAGCTGGCCGGTTTGATGAAGCAGGCCCAGGCGATGCAGGACAACCTGAAGAAGGCGCAGGACGAGTTGGGCGCGATCGAGGTCGAGGGCCAGTCTGGCGCTGGCCTCGTCAAGGTCACGATGACCTGCAAGCACGATGTGAAGCGAGTCGCCATTGACCCCAGCCTGCTCGCCGACGACAAGGACATGCTTGAGGACCTGGTCGCTGCCGCGTTCAACGACGGCCTGCGCCGCGCTGAAGAGGTGTCGCAGGAAAAAATGGGCCGGCTGACCGCCGGCATGCCACTGCCGCCAGGCATGAAGTTTCCGTTTTGAGCGGCTTGCCACTGACATTACGCCCGCGTGGCTGAACCCGCACTCGACGCCTTGGTCGATGCCTTGCGCCGGTTGCCCGGTGTCGGCGAGAAATCGGCGCGGCGCATGGCATTGCACCTGCTGCAGCACGACCGCAACGGCGCGCAGCGGTTGGCGCTGTCACTGCAGGCGGCGGTGGCCAGTGTGCGGCATTGCGCGCGCTGCCACACCTTCACCGAAAGCGAGATCTGCGGTATCTGCGCCGATGGCCGTCGCGATGCGCGGCTGCTGTGCGTGGTGGAGACGCCAGCCGACCAGTCAGCGATGGAGCGCACCGGCAGCTACGCAGGCTATTACTTCGTGCTGATGGGACGGCTGAGCCCGCTCGATGGCATCGGTGTGCACGACATCGGCCTGCAGGCGCTGCTGAGCCGCGCCGCTGAAGACGGTGTCGAGGAAGTGATCGTTGCCACCAACTTCACCGCCGAAGGCGAAGCGACCGCGCATGCGGTGAGCGAAGCGCTGAAGGCACGTGGCCTGCGGGTGACGCGGCTGTCGTGCGGGGTGCCGGTGGGCAGCGAACTCGAATACGTCGACCTGGGCACGATTGCGCACGCGCTGGTCGATCGCCGCTGAGCACCTTCTCACCTGGAAAACTCATGACGAACATCAGCACCTGGTGCCTCCTGATCGCTGCGGTGATGCCGATCGTCTGTGCCGGTATCGCCAAGTGGGGCATGTTCTCGAAGCGACCGGCTGACGGTGGCTACGACAACAGCAATCCGCGCGACTGGCTGGCGCGTCAGCAGGACTGGCGCGCGCGCGCCAACGCGGCGCAGGCCAATTGTTTTGAGGCGCTGCCGTTTTTCATCGGCGCCTTGTTGTGGGCACAGCTCAACGGTGCGGCAGGACAGCGCATCGATCTGCTGGCGCTGGTCTTCGTCGTGCTGCGCGCAGCGTATGTGCTGCTCTACGTGGTGGATCGGCCGTCGCTGCGCTCTGGCGCGTGGGGAGCGGCATTCGCGGTCAACATTGCGCTGCTGTTTGCGGCCGCGTGATGCCTCAGTGCGCCGCGAGTCGCACCGGTTTGCCGGGTTTGCCAGCGAGTGTCTTCGTGACCCGCTGGGTGGCAGTGGCTTTGACCGGCTTGCTGCGCGTTGCCGCAGCGACCGCCACTGATTTGCCGCCCCGCTTCTTGGCCACTCGCGTGCCCGTCGATTTGCGTATGGACTTGTAGACGACGATGCTCGCGCCCGGTTTGAAGCGCGCACTGGTTGACACTGAATTCCACTCGGCCACCTGCGTGGCCTTGACCCGGTAGCGCCGCGCGATGCTGGCCACGCTGTCGGCCTTGCCCGCTTTCAGCACCACCCGGCGGCGCGCGGGCGCATCGGGCGACAGCATCATCGTTGCGTTGTCGGCCACGTGCGAAGCCACATCGGTGTGGCGCAGTGCGCTGCGCGGCACCAACAGCGTCGATCCGGCTTTGACCAGCATGCGCGGTGGAATGCGGTTGACGTCACGCAAGGTGGCCTCACTCATGCCGACCGCCCGCGCTGCATCGGCGGGACGCATTGTTTTCGGCGCGACCCATGCGGTCCAACTGGCCAGCGGCGCGCGGTGTTCGGCCAACCGGCGCACGAAGGCGCTGGCGTTGTCGTAAGGCAGCAGTACCTGCGGCGTGCCGGCGGCCAGGATCACCGGCTTGTTCATCTGCGGATTCAGCGTCTTGAATTCATCGTGCGTCACGCCGGCCAGACGTACCGCCAGATCGACGTCGATGTCGCGCCCAATCGGAACGCTCAGGAAATAGGGGTGGTTCTCGACGGCAGGCAGGGTCAGTGCAAAGGCCTCGGGCGCGGCGACGAGGTTCTCCACCGCTTGCAGTTTGGGCACGTAGAGGCGTGTCTCGGCAGGCATCTTCAGGCTGAGATAGTCGGTAGGCAGGCCGGACTTGGCGTTGCGGTTGATGGCGCGCTGCACATTGCCTTCGCCCCAGTTGTAGGC
Source organism: Rhizobacter sp. (assembly GCA_021732645.1). Classification (GTDB taxonomy): domain Bacteria; phylum Pseudomonadota; class Gammaproteobacteria; order Burkholderiales; family Burkholderiaceae_C; genus PBB1. Next base: position 4,305 of record JAKFUQ010000043.1, read on the forward strand.
GGCCAGTGCGAGATGCCAGTCGCCGAACATGGAGTGCAGGCGTTGCAGGTAGTCGAGTGCCGCGCGGGTCGATGCCAGCACATCACGACGGTCGTCGCGAAAGATGTTTTGCCGCAGTGCAAAGTCACGCCCGGTGGCTGGCATGAACTGCCACATGCCCGAGGCGTTCGCCGACGAGATCGCTTGTGGGTTGAAGGCGCTTTCGATGAAGGGCAGCAGCGCCAGCTCGGTGGGCATGCCACGCGCTTCGACTTCTTCGACGATGTGGAACAGATAGCGGCTGCCGCGGGTGGTCATGCGCTCTACGTAATCGGGTCGGCTGGCGTACCAGCGCTCGCGCTCCCGGACCAGCTCGGTGTCGAGGTCGGGCATCTTGAAGCCCCGGCGCACACGGGCCCACAGGTCAGTTTGCGCGGCGGCATCATCGAGGTTCACGCTCACGTCGGGGCGCACCGGGTCGACCGGAGTGGCAACGGCTGCGGGAGGGTCGGTGACAGTCGCGTCACGGACGACTGAGCGATCGGCATGGGCCGAAGCGGCCGGGTCGCTGCCAAACGGCGTGTTCGTCGAACCCGGCACATCGGTGCGGGTAGCGCACCCGCTGCCAATGCCAATGGCGGCCACAACGAGCAGGGTGATCAGCGCCCTCCGGCGCAGTGGGTGTAACGGCTGATGGACGGGTTGATGGGCCATCAGAAATTGTTCTTCCACTGGCGCAGCGCGGTGAATACATCAACGGGCTGATCGCTGGAGGCTCCATGGCTGCGGGCGGCGTTCATCACGGCGGGCACGGTGCAGCGCAAAAAAGGGTTGATCGCCAGCTCGTCTTCGATGCGGCCCGGCACGGTGGGTTGGTCTGCAGTGCGCAGTTGTTCGCACTGGTGGGTGTAACGAGCAAGCGCTGCATTGTCGGGTTCCACCGCGCGGGCAAATTTCAGACTGGACAAGGTGTACTCATGGGCACAACAAACACGGGTGTCGCCAGGGAGTGCGGCGAGTGCCTGCAGCGACTGGTGCATTTGCGTCGGCGTGCCTTCAAACAACCGCCCGCATCCGCCGATGAACAGCGTGTCGCCGCAGAACAGCACCGGCGCGTCGGTGTCGGCACCGTCCGCAGCGCCGATCTGCGGGAGGTGGAAGTAGGCGATGTGGCCCGAGGTGTGACCGGGCACGTCGATGACCTCGAAGCTCAGCCCCAGCGCCTGCACTTTTTCACCACCACGCACACGGATGCAAGGCTCCGGGATGACCTCCAGGGCGGGTCCGTAGACGGGGCCCTGCAGGCGGGGCAGCAGAGCGGGCACACCACCGATGTGATCGGCGTGGTGGTGCGTCAATAGAATCGCGACGAGATTGAGTTGCAGACGGTCAAGTGCGGCCAGCGCCGGAGCAGCATCGCCCGGGTCGATCACGACGGCATCAACACCGTTGTGCAGCAACCAGATGTAGTTGTCAGTGAACGCGGGCAAGGCGATTAATTTCATGACGGAAACCGCGATGAGTGAGTCAGCAGCCAGTATAGGTTTGGGGGCCTGGATGGCGACCCCGCCCGGCGCTTATTTGCTGGCCTGGGAACAGCAGTACCTCGATGCGGCGGTGGCCGATGTGTTTGGCTTCCACGCGGTGCAGCTTGGCCTGCCCGCGCTCGACGCCTTGCGCCAGAACCGCATGCCGCACCGCTGGCTCGCGGTGGATGTCGCGCACCGCATGGGCGGCGTGCCGAGTACAGACGCACCCAGCCCCGCTGTTGCGTTGAACTGCGACTTCGACGCATTGCCCTTCGACAGCCACAGCCTGGATCTGCTGGTCCTGCCGCACGCCCTCGAGTTGGCACGCGACCCGCACCAGACCCTGCGCGAAGTCGAGCGGGTGCTGATGCCCGAGGGCCGGGTGGTCATCATCGGCTTCAACCCGACCAGCCTGTGGAGCATGCGCCGGCAAACCGGGCGTGCGCGACGCCGCCTGGGCCTGGGTTCGGGCGCTGCGCTCTACCTGCCGCGCGAAGGTGACTTCATCGGCTACCGCCGTTTGCGTGACTGGTTGCGCTTGCTCAGTTTTGAGGTGGAGACCGGACGATTTGGCTGCTACCGACCGCCCGTGCACTCCGAGAAATGGCTGGCCCGATGTGGCTGGATGGAGACTGCCGGTGAGCGCTGGTGGCCGGTGCTGGGTGCGGTGTATGCGCTGACGGCCGTGAAGCGGGTGCGTGGCATGCGGGTGGTCGGGCTGGCGCGTGCACAACGCGGCCAGGTCAGCACATCGCCCGCGACGGTGGCGCGACAGGTGCAGCATCGCGAGTCCCGACACTTGGCCCATGAACTGGCCGAACATGAGTGACATGAGTTGGTGCGCAACGCCATGAGCGACGCGTTGACGATCAAGCGCCCGCAGGTCACGGTCTACACCGATGGCGCCTGCAAGGGCAACCCGGGGCGTGGCGGCTGGGGTGCGTGGCTGGCGAGCGACGGCCACGAGAAGGAACTGTTCGGTGGTGACGTGCTCACCACCAACAACCGCATGGAGTTGACCGCGGTGATCGAGGCCCTGGCATCGCTCAAGCGCACCTGCACGGTGGTGATCTACACCGACAGCGAGTATGTGCGCAAGGGCATCACCGAGTGGATCAACGGCTGGAAGCAGCGCGGCTGGAAAACCGCCGACCGCAAGCCAGTGAAGAACGCTGAACTGTGGCAACGGCTCGATGCGCTGCGTGCGCTGCATGAGGTGGACTGGCGCTGGGTCAAGGGCCATTCCGGCGACCCCGGCAACGAACGCGCCGATGCGCTGGCCAACCGCGGCGCTGCCGAAGCGGTCTGACCCGCTATACTCGCGGGCTTGCCTTGCCACACCCAGGTCGACGCTTCGGGGTGGCTTCCATGTCGGAAATCACAAGGAGATTCAATGCGTCATTACGAAATCGTGCTCTTGATCCACCCCGATCAGAGCGAGCAGGTTCCAGCGATGCTGGAGCGCTACAAGGGTGTGATCACCGCTGGCGGCGGCAAGATCCATCGGGTCGAGGACTGGGGGCGCCGTCAGATGGCTTACCTGATCCAGAAGCTCGCCAAGGCGCACTATCTGTGCATCAACATCGAGTGCAGCAAGGAAGTGCTGGCGGAATTGGAAACCGGTTTCCGGTTCAACGACGCTGTGTTGCGCCACCTGACGGTGCTCAAGAGCAAGGCCGAATCGACCCCCTCGGTGATGATGAAGCCATCCGACCGGGAAGACCGCCGTGCACCGCAGGAGTCGGCTGCCTGATCTGGCTGTGTGATGTCGCCTTGGCCGAGTGCTCCCGATGAACAGATTGGTTCTGACGGCGCAACTGGTCGAGAAAGCCGCGTTGCGCTACACCCCTGCCGGCTTGCCGGCACTCGATTTCAGCCTCAGGCATGAATCGCAGGTGACGCAAAACGGCACGCCGCGCCAGGTGTCGATGGACATCAGGGCGCGCGCAGTGGGTGACATCACTGGTGCGTTGAACGGTCTGGAACTCGGAAGCACACACGGCTTTGCCGGCTTCCTGGGATCGCAGCGCAACGGCAAGGGCGTCGTTTTCCATGTGACCGAACTGGACTGAAGTCCGAACGGTCTCGATTCTCGAATTGAATTTGACAGAGGTTTGATATGCCACCACCACGCGGTAAAGGTAAGTTTTCCAAAGATCGCAAGCCCAAGCGCAACCAGCAATCGCTGCTGTTCCGCCGCAAGCGTTTCTGCCGGTTCACCGTCACCGGTGTGACCGAGATCGACTACAAGGACGTCGAAACCCTGCGCGATTTCATCGGCGAGAACGGCAAGATCACGCCGGCCCGCCTGACCGGAACCCGCGCGTTCTTCCAACGCCAATTGACCACCTGCATCAAGCGGGCGCGTTTCCTGGCGATGCTGCCGTACAGCGACCAGCACCGCGTCTGAGGACACCCACATCATGCAAATCATCCTGCTGGAAAAAGTGGCGAACCTGGGCGACCTCGGTGATGTCGTCAACGTCAAGGCCGGCTATGCCCGTAACTTCTTGATCCCGACCCGGTCCGCACGCCGTGCGACCGCGAGCGCGATCAAGGAATTCGAGGTCAAGCGCGCCGAACTCGAAAAAGCGGCTGCCGAGAAGCTGGCTGCGGCGCAAGCCCTGGGCGAGAAGATGAGCGGTCGCACCGTTCACATCACGCAAAAGGCCGGTGTCGACGGCCGTCTGTTCGGCTCCGTCACCAACAACGACATCGCCGAAGCGCTGACGCGCATCGACTTCAAGGTGGTCAAGTCGCAGGTTCGCCTGCCGAATGGCCCGCTGAAGGTTGTCGGCGAGCATCTGGTGTCGGTGTCGCCGCACACCGATGTCGTGGTCGAGGTCAAGGTCGTGGTGGTGGGCGAAGCCGCCTGATCTGCACCTGACTCGACGGCGCGGCGTTGATCGCCGCGCTGACGAAACCGCTGCTACCGAGCCTGCATCAGGTTCGGTAGCAGCGGTTTTTTGTTTTGTCCGAACGTCAACGTTGCTTCTCACCGCGAGAAGGTGCCTGTCGAACGATTTTGAGTGGCGACGCCTTTCTGGCTGGCCACGCCGCTGCCGACACGGATTGGCACGCCCTTGAATTTCAGGTGCTTGTCAGTGCAACACGCCGTCGCGCCGTGCTGCGAGCACGGCGTTGACTCGGCCCGTCACACCGAGCTTGCTGTAGATCGACTTCAGGTACCACTTGACCGTGTCGACACCGATGCCCAGTGCGCGCGCAATTTCCTTGTTCGATAGCCCGCGCGCCAGCAGTTGCAGCACGTCAGCTTCGCGGCGCTTTAGCGCGTTGACGTTGGCGGTACCGGTGTCGGCCACGGCGATAAGGCTGCCTGAAACGCTGCGGGCTGGCCCGTCGGTCTCAGGGCCCGGCCCGGCCAACTCGGCCAGCTTGACCAGCGAGGCACCCCATGGCGCGCGCAGCATCTGGTTGGTCGACACACGCGTGTGCACCAGGCTCGTGAGCTCGATGAAGCGCTCGCCTTCGTCGAGAAAGCTGCGGCACACGCCGATCCCGATCCCGACGCGTAGCGCCCCTGCAGCCATCTCGAGCGCCTGGTCGAGCCGTCCGATGCCGTCTAGCGCGAGCGCCATGAGGATACGCACCCGGATTTCGAGCCACAGCCCCCGCCGCTCGATGGCGCTGTTCAACACCGGCTGCAGTACCTGTTCCGCCTTCGCCGCCTGGCCCTGTGCCATCAAAACGCGGCTGTGGGCCAGCGCAACGCACTCCCAGCCCCGAGGCGGTGTGGCGCCTCGTGTGATGGACGGCGTGCTGTCTAGGGACAGCTCGTCCTGAGCCTGCGTCAGCCAGCGCTGTGCGGCATCGAGGTCGCCTTGTCCGAGCGCGTGGCGTATGCGCTCGCCGAGCACGGCGGCCCGTAGCCGGGCAAAGCCGAGGTGCTTGACGGTGCGCTCGCCCTCGTCGAGCACATCGCGAGCGGCGTCGGTGTTGCCACGCTGCACCAGCAACCGGCTCGATCCCACATAGGTCGCAATGAAGAAATCGGCGACGCCGCCTTCCACGCCCAGCGCACGGCTGTCCTCTAGCAGGCGACCGGCCTCGTCGAGCTCGTTCATCTCGACCAGCAATTCGCCCAGCAGCGCCTCGGCCAAGCGTGCGGCATGCGACTGCCGCCCGATACCGGTGACGGCCAGTTCGTGCGCGCTGCGGAAGTGTCCGGTGGCCTCGGTGAATCGCCCCAGTTCACGCGCTGCAATGCCCGCGAAGCAACGCCCGTAGACGCCACTGAATGGCCCTTCGGTGCGCTCGTGGAATGGCTTGGCAAGCACCTGCAGTGTGATCGCTTCCTCGTACGCATGCCGCTGCAGCAGGACATAGGTGTACACGTTGGAGGCGACGGACACGAGCCATGGTCGGTAGCTGGCGTCCGGCGCGATACATGCGCGCACCAAGTCCTCGACGCCGTCGACCTCGTCGCTGTAGATATTCATGCAGGCTTCCACCACGCGCGCTTCGGCCAGCGCCTCGATCACGTCGTCGGTGTCGTCCGTTGTCGCCCCGCCGGCGAGGCGGCGCTGTAGTTCCGAGACGGCCAGGGTCAGTGAGCCGCGCGCCTGCGCGGCTCGGTGCGTCAGGCATTGCGCCCAGGCAATCGCCAGTTGCAGTGCCGGCCGGTCCCGCAGTTTCTCGGGCGGCAGTCGCTGCACCAACACGCGCAGCGTGCTCATCGCGCTTTGCTGCACCAGCCACATCGCATCGCGCTCCACCAGTTCGATGGCGCGCTCGGTGTCACCGGCTGCCAGCGCATGGCTGACGGCCTCGTCGAGGTGCGCGTGGGCGCTGAACCAAGCCGAGGCCGCGCGGTGCAATTCGGCCTTGCGGCACGGCGACTGGCGTTCAAGCCGACGCTGCAGATGGGCCGCGAAGAGGTGGTGATAGCGGTACCACTCACGGTGTTCGTCGAGCGGCTGGATGAACAGGTCCAGTTTGTCCAGCCGCTCCAGCATCGCCTGGCTGTCGTCTCGGCCGCTGACGGCTCCGCACAGGCCCGCACACAGGCGATCCAGGATCGAGGTGTCCAGCAGAAACGCCAAAACGTCGACAGGGAGCAGGTCGAGAACGTTCTCGGCCAAGTATTCACCCAGCGCATGGTGGTCTCCACCGAAGGTCGCCGCGACGCCGTCGAGCAGGTGTCCGTAGGGCCGATCTGCCGAACCCAGGTCGTCGGCCGCGTTGCGCAACGACAGCGAGGCCAGCTGTAATGCCGCCACCCATCCCTCGGTGCTGGACCACAGCAATTCGACGGTGGCGGCGTCCAGCGGCAGGGCGTTGACGTCGCACAGAAAGGCGTGCGACTCGTCGACTGTGAAGCGCAAGTCCGAGGCGCCGATCTCGCACAGCTCGCCTGCCACGCGCAGACGTGCCAGCGGCAGGTTCGGTCGCTCGCGGCTCATGATGACGATGTGAAAGCGAGGCGGCGCGAATTCCAGCAGTGACTTCACGGTGTCATGCACTTGCCGATCGACGATCAGATGCCAGTCGTCCATGACGAGATAGAAGTCGCGTTGCGCATGCTCGAACGCGTTGACCAGTTCGGTCACGACGATGGACGCCGCATGCTCGGGCCTGGCCTCGAATTGCGCCACCACATCCAACGCCAGGGTGGAGTCGCCCACGCGCACCGCCTCGACCAAGTAGGTGAGGAAGCGGTCGAGCGCGTTGTCTTCGCTCGACAGGCTGAGCCAAGCGACCGCGGCGCCGGCGGCTTGCAGGCGCTCACGCCACTGCACCGAGAGCGTCGTCTTGCCAAAGCCGGCCGGACCATGGATCAGCGTCAGGCGGCGATGCCGCTGGGCGTCCAACCGTGCCAGCAGCCGATCGCGCGCCACGAGCGCGCTGTCTCCGGAGGGTGCACGGAACTTGGTCGCGATCAGGCGCGGCCGGTCGGCTCGCATCGCGTTGCGGGTCACGCTACGGCGTTCCTTGTCGAGGCGGTTGTCGTGCTTGAGCTGGAGATTTTCGCGTTCCATTCGCGCAGTGTCGTCTTTAGCACCTTGCCGTAGTTGATTTTCGGCAGGGCTTCGCTGCGCGGTGGAGCAGCTGCGCACCGGACTTCAACAAGCCCACGGCGTGCGCAACGCGGCAGCGTCGATGAGCCGAATCACCGGCATGCCCGGCTACCGGTGACGCTGGGCCAGAAATCCCGGGGTAAACCAGCGCGGGTTTCCCCATCTACCCGCTGCTTCCACCCCTATGTTGTAGTGCTTGCTACCCGTCTGGGAGGTGATCCCGCGGCGCTGTGTCCCTACGCTTGCCTACGTGCATCGTCCAGCCTGAATGCACTCAGTCATGAGCTGGCAGGGCGGAAGGCATGTGACGGCAGAGATGGCCTGTCACTCATCAACCTGGGAATCATTCATGGGCCTACAGATCAACATCGACAACGGCGGAACGCTGACAGACATCTGCATCATCGGTGGTCCGCAGGTCCAGAAAACCAAGGTGCTGACCACGCCTTACGACCTCAGCAAGTGCTTCTTCGAGGGCCTGGAGAAGGCCTCCGATGTGGTTTATGGCAAGCCCGATGTCGCTCGCTTGCTTGAAGAGGTGGACCTGATCCGCTACTCGACCACGCAGGGCACCAATGCCATCTGCGAGCGCAAGGGGCCGCGACTCGGGCTGATCCTCGACGCCAAAGGGGCGGCACTGGTTGGGCGGTTGGTCGAACACGACCCGGAGGTGTACTCGGCGCTGGTGGGTGACCGGGTGGTTTTTCTGGGCACCGACCTCGTCACGGGCGACACGGCGCAGCTGGAGGTGGTCAAAGCCATCAATCAGCTGACGGCTTCCGGCGCGAGCCGCATCGTGGTCAGTTTCGCAACGCCGGATTTCATCGCGGTCGAAGACGCGTTCCGCAAGGTGGCGCTGCGCAAATACCCGCGCCACTTGCTGGGCGCCGTGCCGATGCTCTACGGCAGCGACTTGAGCATCGACCGCGATCCGGTGCGTCGCACCTGGACGGCGCTGATCAACTCTTTCCTCCATCCCGGCATGGAAGCGTTTCTGTACAACGCGGAAAACCGTCTGCGTCAGTACCGCACCAAGAACCCGTTGCTGATCTTCCGCAATGACGGGGACGCCTCGCGCGTGGCCAAGACCATCGCGATCAAGACCTACAGCTCCGGCCCGCGCGGCGGTGTCGAAGGCGTCAAGGCGTTCTCCAGGGTTTACGGCTACACCGATGTCGTCGGGATCGACGTCGGTGGCACCACCACCGACGTGTGCCAGTACGTAGCCGGTGGCGTGGCCGAAGTGCGCCACGGGCATGTCGAGGGCATCAGCGTGTCGTTGCCGCTGTGCGAGATCGTCAGCGTCGGGGCCGGTGGCAGCTCGATCATCAAGGTGGTCGGCGGCAAGATCGTCATCGGCCCGGAAAGCGTTGGCGCCGTGCCCGGCCCGGCCTGCTTCGGGCGCGGTGGCCAGTTCGCCACCATCACCGATGCGAGCCTGTTGCTGGGGCTGTTCGATCCGAAGTCGTATTTCGGCGGCGGCATGGGTCTCGACCTCGACCGCGCCGCGACGGCGATTGCGGTCAACGTGGCCGAACCGCTCGGGCTGAAGCTGGAAGAGGCCTTGCAGCAGATGGAGCTGGCGTTCGAGGCGAAGGTCGCTGCCGAATTGCAGCGTGCCACCAAGATCTCCAAGGACAGCGTGCTGCTGGCATTCGGCGGTGCTGGGCCGCTCAACGCCTGCGGTGTGGCCGAGGTGGCCGGCATCACCCAGGTGGCGGTGCCGCAGATGGCGGCTGTTTTCAGCGCCTACGGCATCGGCAGCTGCGACATCTCGCAGCGCTACACCGAATCGCTGACCCGCAACGACCAGAGCGGGCTCGACGCTGCGCTGGCAGCGCTGCAGGCCAAGGCCGGCCGCGACATGTATGCCGAGGGATTCGACAAGGGCCAGTACGAGATCGAAGCCCGGCTGGTGGCCACCGACGCCACAGGCACTGAAACCAGCCACCCGTTGAACGGCACGCCGACTTTCCCGGCGGGCATCGCGGCGGCGGCCACGGTCGAGCTGGAACTGGCCGCCATCAAGCGTCTGCGGGCAGACACGGGTGTGACCGCACGGGTCACTGTGGGTGCAGCGGCGACAGCGGTCGGTGTGCGTAACGTCCTGGCGCGCGGCCGCGGGCGCATCGATGTGCCGGTCTATCGGCTCGCCGCGTTGAAACCGGGCGACCACGCGGTGGGCCCGGCCATCGTTGAAGAAGACTATTTCACCTGCCGCGTGCTCGAAGGCTGGACCTTCGTCATCAGCGACGCTGGCGACATCCTGTTGAACAGAAAGGCTTGAAGACCATGAAGGTTCTGATGACGGAATACCTGCGCGTCGATCTCGATGCGGAGCAATGGGAATGCCGGGTCTGCGACCACGTGATCGGCATGGCCACCAAGAGCTACAAGGAAGGCATGCTGGTCTACGACCGCGACCCGCGCGAAATCCACCCACCGATCATCGACCCGGAGCGCTACAAGTTCACCTTCAGCCCCGACCCGGAATGGGTGCGCATCCTCGAGTACTACTGCCCGAGCTGCGGCACACAGGTCGAGACCGAGTACGCGATCCCGGGGCACCCGCCGCTGTACGACATGCAGCCCGACCTGCCCGCACTGCGTGCGCAGTGGGCCAAGCGTGAAGAGCTGAAAGAAGGCGTGGTCGGACCGGCGGTGACCTCCGGCTCAGGCGGCCACTCACACTGACCGATCCACTGCGGGGTGGCGCTGTCGGCGCCGGTCCCCGCGGTCCGATCGAGCACCAGCCGCCATCCAGGCAAGGAGAAAAAATGCGACGCATATCCGTAGACATCGGCGGCACCTTCACCGACTGCTTTGTGGTCTGGGACGGCCAGTACATCGAAGCCAAGGCGCTCACCACCCACCACAACCTGGCGCTCGGTTTCAATGAGGCGCTCGAAAAAGCCAACAAGGTGCTGGGCCTCGAACTCGAAACCATCCTGTCCGAGGTCGACTCGGTGCGCTATGCGACCACGCTGGGCACCAACGCGCTGATCGAGCACAAGGGGCCGAAGATCGGCATGCTGGTCACCGCAGGCTTCGAGGCCACGGTGCCGCTGAGCCGTGCGCGCGGCTACGGTGATGGCCTGGACTCGCTGGCCCAGCAGGACATGCCCAATGCGCAGCGCCCAGCGCCGCTGGTGGCTGCGCACATGATCTATGGCGTGCGCGAACGCATGGATTTCGAGGGCAAGCTGGTGATGCCGCTGGACGAAGAGGACGTGCGCCGGCAGATCCGTTCGCTGGTGAACCGCGGCGCGCAGATCATCGTCGTGGCGCTGGTCAACAGCGTGGTCAACCCGTCGCACGAGCAGCGCATCGAGGAGATCCTGTTCGAGGAATACCCGTCGCATTTGCTGGGCGCTATTCCCGTCATCCTGTCCCACCAGGTGGCCGGTCGCAAGGGCGAGTACGTGCGCGCCACCTCGGCGGTCGTCGACGGCTACCTGCACTCGACGATGTACCACGCGCTGTCGGCACTCGAGCAGAACCTGCGGGCGCACAAGTACAACAAGCCGATGCTGGTGATCCACAACTCCGGCGGCATGGCGCAGCTGAATTCCACCGACGCGCTGCAGACCATCCACTCGGGCCCGGTGTCGGGCATCGCGGCGTCTGAACACCTGGCAATGCAGGCCGATCTGGGCAATGTGGTCGCCACCGACATGGGCGGCACCAGCTACGACATCGGCATCGTCGTCGAAGGGGGCGTCAAGCACTACGACTTCAACCCGGTGATCGACCGCTGGCTGGTCTCAGTGCCGATGGTGCACCTGGTGACCTTGGGCGCTGGCGGCGGCTCGATCGCCGCCTACGACCGGATGTACCACACGGTGAAATGCGGGCCGCAAAGTGCGGCCTCCGATCCGGGCCCGGCCTGCTACGACCGCGGCGGCATGAACCCGACGGTGACCGATGCCGACCTGGTCCTCGGCTACCTAGACGCCAAAAACTACGCCGGCGGTTCGATCCCGCTGAACACGCGCCGTGCGATCGCCGCGATTGAAGACACGTTGTGCGACGACCTGGATTGCTCGGTCATCGAAGCGGCGCTGGCAATTCGCGAGAAGGTCGACGACAACATGGCCAATGGCCTGTTCACCGAACTGCGCGCGCGCGGTTACGACCCGAAAGCGTTCACGATGCTGGCCTACGGCGGCAACGGCCCGCTGCACTGCTGCGGCATCGCGCGCAACCTCGGCATCGACAAGATACTGGCGCCGCCACTGAGCTCGGTGTTCTCGGCGGTCGGGGCCGGCAACATGCACCAGCTGCACATCCACGAGCAGTCGCTGTACATGGTGATGTACGACTCGAACACGCGGCACGTCTTCGACGACTACCCGCGCTTCAACAGCATCGTGGCCGAGTTGAAGGAACTGGGGACGCAGGATTTGCTGCGCCAAGGCATCGAGCGCAGCCAGATCCAGTACAGCCTCGAACTCGACATGCGCTACGGCAACCAGCTGGTGACGACCACGGCGGTGATTCCGCAGCACGAGGTGCACGGCGTGGCCGATGTGCTGGCGATCATTTCGCAGTTCTCGAACGATTACGGCAAGCGCTTCGGCGAAGGCAGCCAGGCGCCCGAAGCCGGCATCCGGATCAACACCATCCGCGTGGCGGCCTTCGTGCGGCACGAGACGGTGACCTTCGAAGACATCAAGCCGGTGGCCGCCGAGTTGCGCAAGGGGCCTCCGAAACCGGAGACCGTGCGCCAATGCCATTTCGTAGGCCATGAAGGCGCCATCGAAACGCCGGTGTGGAACCGCTCTGCCATAGCCCCTGGCGTGCAGATTTCCGGGCCGGCGATCATCGCCTCGGAAGTGACGACCTTCCTGGTCGATCCCGGATGGACCTTCGTGGCGGCGCGCCAAGGCGCGTCATGGTTCCTGCGCGGCTGAGCGCGCATCGGAACGTTACGACCACCACCAATGAAGAGGTTGAAATGAGCGAAACCGTCAAGTCCTATGCGCCCAAGGTGCCCAGCGCGGAAGAGATCGCGCTGATCAAGAAATTCTTGAACGACACCACCCTGTTTCTCGGGCCCGACCCCGAGATCATGACCAACCATGACCTGATGCCGCGCAGTGCGACCGAAGACGCCGCCATCGCGAAGGTCAGCGACGCGCGCACCATCGCCAAGATCCGCGACCGCATCCAGGCCGGCTGCGACGAGGGTTTCGAGATGGTCGAGCAGATGGGCGCAGCGCCTGGTGCCAAGTGGGGCGACCTGATCACCGGCGTCTACTCGGCCGCGGGCGACCTGGCCATCGCCAGCTCTGGCGGTGTGCTGGTGTTCTCGGCGCTGGTGCACCACCCGATCAAGTTCATCATCAAGAACTGGGTCAACGACCCGACGGTGGGTGTGCGCGAGGGCGACGGCTTCATCCACAACGACTCGCGCTACGGGAACATCCACAACACCGATCAAAGCATGATCGTGCCGATGTTCCACCAGGGCAAGATCATCTGCTGGGTGGCCTGCACGGTGCACGAGGGCGAGAACGGGGCGATCGAGCCGGGCGGCATGCCGTCGATGGCGGAGAGCCCGTCAGACGAAGGCCTGAAGATGTGCCCGTTCCGTGTCGTCGAGAACTACCAGATCAAGCGTGACATCCTGACCTTTCTGCAGAACTCGGTGCGCGAACCGAAGCTGCAGTACGAGGACATGAAGGTCAAGCTGTTCGCCTGCTTGCGCATCAAGCAGCGCATCGAGGAAACCATCCGCACCGACGGCCCCGAGTCGCTGATCTCGACGCTGCGGCTGTCGATGGAAAACGTGCGCACCGAGGTCAAGCGCCGCATCAGCGAGTGGCCCGACATGACGGTGCGCACCTACATCATCCAGGACTCGACCTTGCGCGAGAACTGCGTGGTGAAGATCAACTGCCAGCTCACCAAGACCGGTGATCGGTTGATCTTCGACTTCCGCGGCTCCAGCCCTGAATTCACGAATCGCGCCACCAACACCATCCTCGCCGGCCTCAAGGGGATGCTGTCGCAGGTGTTCCTGAATTATGTCTGGCCCGATCTGCCACGCAGCCAGGCGACCTTTGCGCCGATCGAGGTCGTCACCGACCCGCATTCAATCGTCAACAGCTCGTACGACGCACCGAACTCGCAAAGCTTGATGTCGATCTTCACCGGCTTCACTGCTGGCCAGCATGCGGTAGCGAAGTTCCTCTACAGCTGCCCCGAAAAGTACACGAAGGTTCACGCACCGACCTTCAACATGATCAACACCTTCATCTGGGGTGGCGTCAGCCAGCACGGCGAAATTCTTGGCAACCTGTGCGCAGACCTGAACGGCATGGGCGGCGGTGCGCGCTCCGACATGGACGGCGAACACGCGCTGGCACCGATCTTTGCCAACATGGCTGACATCGGCGAGCAAGAGATCAACGAAGAAGACGTGCCGTTCTTGCAGCTCGTGTCCAAGAAGATGACGATGGACGCCATTGCCCCGGGCAAATACCGCGGCGGGCAGGGCTACACGATGATTGTGGCTACCAAGGACAGCGAACAGTGGGGCTTCATGACCACGACACAAGGCGCCAAGATTCCACCCATCCAAGGTCTGTTCGGCGGCTACGCCTGCGGGACGTATCCACTCTCGAAGGTGAAGGGCGTCGACGTCTACAAGGTGTTGCTGGATCAGCCTGATCGTTTCAAGCACTCTATCGCCGAGATCATGAACGAGCGGCCGTTCGAGAGCGGGACCTACACCACTCACCACATGGGCATGGGCTTCGAGATCTCGAAGCGCGGCGAGCTGTTCATGATTTCGCAAGGCGCGGGCGCCGGCTATGGCGACCTGCTGGAGCGCGACCCGGCGGCGGTGGTGCGTGACATCGAGGAGGGCCTGATGTCGCAAGGCGTGGCCGCGCGCCTGTACAAGGTGCAGTTCGATCCGGTCACGCTGGCCATCGACCATGAGGCCACCAGCGCCTTGCGCGCCGGCGAACGCAAGGCCCGCATCGCGCGGGGTGTGCCGTTCAAGGACTTCGTCAAGACCTGGAACAAGCCGAAGCCGCCGTCGCTGTTCCAGTTCTTCGGTTGCTGGGGCGACGATATCGGCACGCTGTACCTGGGCAGCCCGGACATCACGCGCGATGCCAACAAGCCGAAGCCGAACTACATGCGCCACCCGAAAGACGTGCGCATCGAGGAACTGGAAGCACGGCTCGCTGCGCTGGGGGCCTTGAAAGAAGAGAAGCAGTGAGCGGACCGTTCGTTGAACGCCTGCCCGATGCGGCGGGCAAGGGGTCCATTCGCGTCTGGCTCAAATCATCGGCGTACACCCGGCGCCTGCTGTTGGGCGAGGCCGGTGACCCGTGGGTTTCCGGCGCGCACTACCTGGCTTATTTCTCTCAAGCCCATGGGCTGCTCAGACCCGACGTGGCGGTGCTGGAAGTGGGGGATCTGTACGACTCGTGGAATGCCGCGCACAGCGGCGAGTTGGCGGAGTCGCTCGGGAAGCGGCGCAAGCCCGCAACGGCGCTGCGCAAGCTGCTCGAAGCCGAGGCGCCACGCAAGGTGCTGGCAGAAGTGGTCGAAGCGGTGCTGGCCCATCTGCGTGGGCAGACGCCGCTGGTGTTGTCGATTCCGTCGCCGCGGCGCTGGATGAACCACGCGAACCAGTTGACCGGCAGCACCGATATCGAACTGACCTCTGACGACGCCGAAGACGCGGCGATGTACCTGGCCGATTTGATGCGCAGCGTGTCTGCCTTTTCTGTGTCGGGCGTGCTGCTGGAAGAAGCGCGCGACGCGGCGAACTTCCATGTCGAAGACCTGACGCGCTACACCTCGATCGTCAATGTCGTGCGCCACTACCGCTGGTCACTCGCCCTGCGCCTGCCGAACGACGCTGTGCCGGTACCCGAGGCTTTGGTGGATTTCGATGCGGTGATCTCGCCTGTGATCGAGTCGGCCGGCGCCGCAGCACTGGGCCGCGACATCAGTGCGGCATTCGCCACCGACGCCGCCATCGCGCCGCTCAGTGGTCGCCAGTTCTACTTCGCCGAGATCGACCCCGGCCTGCGTCCGGAGTCGGTGCTCGAGGCGGTGGCCCGGTTGCGCGGTGGCTGATCCGGCACGGGCGCCGGTGGACCGGATCCCGGTCAACCTGCTCACCGGCTTTCTGGGTTCGGGCAAGACCACGCTGCTGAACCACTGGGTTCACCTGCCGGCGATGGCCGGCGTGGCGGTGCTGGTCAACGAATTCGGCGAGGTCGGCATCGACCACCATCTGGTCGACACCATCGACGAGCAGACGGTGCTGCTCGATTCCGGTTGCCTGTGCTGTGCGATGCAGGGCGATCTGATCGGCGCGCTGAAGAACCTGGCGCTGCGCGCTTCGCGACGCGAGATTGCGCCCGTCACCCGCGTCATCATCGAAACCACCGGTCTGGCCGATCCGGTGCCGGTGCTCTACACCTTGATGGAGGACAGCTTCGTTGCAGCGCGCTATGCCTGCGACGGTGTTGCGACGGTGGTGTCTGCCACCCATGGGCTGGAGCAACTCCGCGACTTTTCCGAAGCGACGCGGCAAGTGGTTGCAGCCGACCTGCTGTTCATCACCAAGTGCGATCGCGCCACGCCTTCGATGCTGGCGGCACTGCAAGAAGCGTTGAACCAGCTCAATCCCGGAGCGCCGCAGCGGCAGGTCCGCGACGGAAAGGACGATGCGACGGCATTGCTTTCGTGCGGGCTCTACAGCTCGGCGAACAAGCTGCCGAGCCTGGCGCAATGGCTGGGTGAGGAAGCGCTTCATCAGGCGGCTGCACAGGATCGCGACGGAGCGAAGCCTGGGTGGCTTGCCGTCTCTGAGTCGTCCGGTGTTGCTGGTGAAGGTGGCGACTCGTCCGGTCGTCCGTTGGCCGAACGCTGGCGTGAGCGGCGCGATGCCCAGGTGGTTGAAACCGCTCGCTCGGTGGCGCCGCACACAGCCGGTGTCAACAGCTTCGTGATCACGTTCGATCAGCCGGTGCCCTGGTTCGGATTCGCGGTCGCACTCGGGAAAATCCTGTCTCAGCATGGCAAGCAGTTGTTGCGCATCAAAGGTCTGATCAATGTGGCGGGAACGGTGCAACCGCAGGTCATCCAGTGCGTTCAAGGCGTCGCCTATCCGTCAGTGACGCTGCCGGCATGGCCTGCAGAAGGCCCGTTTCGTGATGGCTGCAGCCGGCTGGTCTTCATCGCTCGTGGCCTTGACGAGGCGCAGGTGGTGGCGATCCGCACGGCGCTGGCCCGGTTGCCCGTTGACGCCATCGCGCTGCGGATGAGTGCTGGCGACTCGATGCTGCCTACCCGCTGCTGGCTGGCGCAGCGTATGCCCGTGACCACCCCGAACGCCATCGAACACGACGGCTGGTTCGTTCAAGCCAAACGCTTTCGCGGGCGCAACTCGTCGTCTTGATTGATCGTTGCGACCTCACATCATCAGTGAGAGCCGCCAGATCAAAATGCGATGAGCGGTCGCTTCCGGCCGAAGAAAGCTGACGATGCCCGTTCAATGGTTCCCGGGTCACATGAATGCGACCAAGAAGGCCATCATCGAGCGCGTCAAGGCGATCGACGTGGTGATCGAGATGCTCGACGCCCGGCTGCCCGGGTCGAGCGGCAACCCGCTGCTGGCCGAGCTGACGCGTGGCAAGCCGGCGCTGAAGGTGCTCAACAAGCAGGATCTGGCCGATCCACAGCGAACCTCACTGTGGATCGAGCACTTCAATGCGCAATCAGCCACTCAGGCGGTGGCGCTCGACGGCCGGGCCGGCGCGCCGGTGCACCGCGCAGTCGACGCCTGCCGCCAACTGGCGCCACTGCGTGGCGGCATGGTCAAGCCACTGCGCGTACTGATCTGCGGCATTCCGAATGTGGGCAAGTCGACGGTGATCAACTCACTGGCTGGTCGTGTTGCCGCCAAGACCGGCGACGAGCCCGGCATCACCAAGCTCGAGCAAAAGATCGTCATCGCGAATGATTTTTACCTGTACGACACACCGGGCATGCTGTGGCCGCGCATCGTGGTCGAACAAGGTGGGTACCACCTCGCTGCCAGCGGTGCCGTCGGTCGCAATGCGTATGACGATGAGGAGGTGGCGCTGGTGTTGCTGGCCGCGCTGCATCGCGACTATCCCGGCCTGGTCGAGCAGCGTTTTCGGCTCGATGCGACGCTGGCCTGCACCGACGATGAGCGGCTGGTTGCCATCGGCCGCCAGCGCGGTGCGGTGCTGCCGGGTGGGCACGTCAGCCTGCAGAAAGCCGCCGAGATCGTGCTGCACGACTTCCGCTCGGGCAGCCTGGGACGCATCACTCTGGAGACGCCGCACGATTGGCAGCGCTGGCAGGCCGAGGCGGCGGTGAAAGAGGCTGAGCGTGCAGCCCAGCGAGAGGCCAGGTCAAAGACCGGTTCCCGGTCCCGGGCCAGGTCTGCGTCGACTCAGACCAACGGTCAGTGATGAGCGCTGGCGCCCGAGATCCAGCGCGATCCCGGTTTCAGTGAGCTCTCCACAGCGTCTTCCCGTTCCGCGCGCAGCGTGTCCAGCACCCGGGGCAGGTCACCTTGCAGGCGGTCCAGTGACAGCGGCTTCAACCAGTACTCGCGAGCTCCCAGGCTCATCGCCTTCACGATGTCGATCGTCAGCGTGTCACCCGTCAGCAGGATCACTTGGCAGTTGCCCTCGGCGATGTATCGATTCAGCGCGCGCACCACCTCCAGGCCGCTGATGTCGGGAAGGTGCATGTCCAGCAGGATCACATCGGGCATCGTGTCGAGCGCCGAGCGGATGCCCGAGCGGCCGTCGGCTGCCAAGCGCAGATCCACCGTGGGGAACGCTGCCAGCAGAGCTTCGACCAGTTCCCGGCTGACAGGATCGTCCTCGATGCAGAGCACGGAGCCTCGAACGTCGCACCGTGGCGCGTTGTTTGCGTTCATGTCCATGGCGTGTGGCCCTCGGTCGACTGAAGCGGAGCAGGAGTTTTCAATGGTTGATGGTCGTCGTGTACTGCGCGCAACGTTATCGGTAGTTCCCCTTGATCCGGGGTTGACAAGCGAAAAAGTACTCGGTCAAAAAATCAGCCTACCGAACTCGCCGCTGCCGTGCCTGGGTGATGGCCACCGATGGATCTGGTCTACTATTTACGTGCATCTGCGGTCGACGTGCCGTCAGCCGGGGGGCGGTCAATCACAAGGAGATGTGGCGATGGCTGAACACTTGACTCGTCGCCAGCTTTTGGGCAGCGCAGCCACCGGCGTGGCGAGTGCGGCGCTGCCGTTCACGCCGACTGGCAACGCGCTCGCTGCTGGCGCGCCCATTGTGCTGGGCGTGCCCACGTCGCAAACGGCAGCGGCCGGCGTTGCCGACGACCTGGATCACCTCAACGGCACCACCCTTGCGATGGAAGAAATCAATGCCGCAGGGGGGATCCTCGGTCGGCCATTGAAGCTGTTTGTGACCGACGTTGACAAGTTGTCGCCCGAAAGTTGCCAGCAGGCGATCGCCGCCGGTGTCGACGCCAAAGTGCATGCGATCTCGAATGCGTTCCTGTTCGTGCCGATTCCGGCCATGGACGCGTCGGCGAAGTACAAGGCGCCCTACCTGCAAGGCAACACCCAGCGCGCCGCTACCGAAGCCTTCAAGGCGAACTCGGCAAAGTACAGTCATATTTTCCAGACCGACCCGTCGGAGGTGCACTACGGCTACACCTATCCGCTGTGGCTGCAGGCGATGGAAGACTCGGGCAAGTGGAAGCCGAAAAACCGCAAGGTGCACATCGTGCAGGAGCAGGTGGCGTACTGCCAGACCATCTCGAAGGCTGCGCAGGCGGCGTTGAAAAAGAGCAAATTCCAGCTGGCAGCGGTGACCGACATCCAGTTTCCAGTGCAGGACTGGGGGCCGGTGATCCGCAAATTGAAGGAGGTCGATGCCGGCGCGATCATGATCGATCACTGGGTCGCCGCGGAGTACGCCGCCTTCTGCAAGCAGTTCCGTGCCAATCCGGTGAAGGACTCGCTCGTTTACCTGCAGTACGGTCCGTCGCAGCCCGAGTTCCTGACGCTGGCCGGTGACGCTGCCAACGGCTTTTGCTGGAGTACGGTGCTGGGTGTCTATGCCGACAGCCGCGGCAACGCATTTCGTGCCAAGTACAAGAAGCGCTTCCCTGGCGTGATGGGTCTGGTGTACACCGGTAACGGCTACGACATCGCCTACTACCTGAAGGCGGCGTGGGAGGCGACGAAGGACCCGAATAACTTCAAAGCGGTGTGCGACTGGATTCGCGCCAATCCGTACCGTGGCGTGTGCGGACTGATGGACATGCGCAACCCGTGGCAGGAAGCGGCTCACTTCCCGGACAACGGCTACGACGTTACCGCCAAGGAACTTGAGAAAGGCATGAGTCAGCTCTACGTTCAGGTGCAGAACCGGGAGCACAGGATCATCTATCCGTACGAGTTGAAGGAATCGGGACTGGTCAAGGCACCCTGGTGGAGTTGAGCCGTTGAACGCGCAGACGCTGTTCGCCTGCGAAGACATCCACCTTGACCTCGGCGGGCGTGAGATCCTGCACGGCATCACGTTGGCGGTCGAGCGTGGCGAAGTTCTGGGTATCATCGGCCCCAACGGTGCTGGCAAGACCAGCTTGTTCGAAGTGTTGTCCGGTCGGCTGCAGCCCAAGCGCGGTCGGGTTCTGTTCGATGGCCAGGACATCACCCGTCTGCCGCTGTACGCGCGGGCGCGACTCGGCATCGGCCGCACCTACCAGACCCCGGTCGTGCCCGACGAGTTGACGGTGGGCGAGACCTTCAAGGCCGCGCGCCAGGCGTATGAGCCGTATCTGACGCGCTTCGATGCCGAGTACGGTGCCGAGTTGATCGGTTTCAAGGTGTCGCCTGACGAACCCACCGTCAAGCTCGAAACCTTGAACCGCCGCAAGCTGCTGCTCGCCTGCCTGCTGATGCGCCGACCCAAGCTGCTGCTGATGGACGAGCCGGCAGCCGGGCTGATCAACTCGGAGGTCGACGAGATCGACCACCTGATCCGCCTACTGTCAAAGGAGATGAACATCGCCGTGGTGATCGTCGAACACCGCATTGAATTGCTGGACACCATTGCCGACCGCGTGATGGTGATGGACGCGGGCGAGACCATCTCGCAGGGCTCGCTGGCCGACGTGCTGGCCGATCCGAAAGTGCATGCGGCCTACTTCGAGAACGTCGTCGAAGGCAGCCTCGATGGATGAGCGCCCGCAGGTGCTGAACGTGCAGGGTTTGTCGGCCGGCTACGGGCCGCTGCGGGTGATTCACGACCTCGATCTGATCGTGCATGCCGGCGAGCGGGTCGGCCTGGTGGGACTGAACGGGCACGGCAAGTCGACGCTGTTCTATGCCATTGCAGGTCTCACCGGCTGGCAGCGCGGTTCGATCCGGCTGAACGGCGTCGAGGTCGGTCGCACCCGCAGCCAGGGGCCGGGCCGCTACACGCACCTGGTGGTGCGGCAGGGCCTGGCGCTGATCCCGCAGGGCGATGAAATCTTCCACGGCCTGACGGTCGAAGAGCATCTCGACTCCGGCGCGTTCACGCCGCGTGCCTGGAAGGAGCGGGCGTCGCGCAAGGAAGGCGTTCTCAATATCTTTCCGCCGCTGCGCAAGTTGATGCGAATTCCGGTCGGCCGGCTGTCGGGCGGTGAACGTCGCATGGTGTCGATCGGCCGCGGGCTGATGGCCGAGGCCGCGCTGTTCCTCGTCGACGAGCCCTCGCTCGGCCTTGCACCGAAGATCGGCAAGGGCGTGATGGACGCGCTGATGGCGGTCGATCTGGGCCTGTCGGCCATGGTGATCGCCGAGCAGAACGTGGCGCTGCTCGAAGGTCGCGTCGACCGCGTGATCGGCATGCACGCGGGCAAGCTCAAGGGCGAAGCCACCGCGGCCATGTCGTTGCAGACCGCGCGCTACGCCTGAATCCCCGCGCCCATGGACCTGCTGTACGTCGTCTCGAACGCCTTGGTGCTCACCTGCATCTACGGCATGCTGGCCATCGGTATTTCGATCACCTGGTCCAGCGTTGGGCTGATCAATTTGTCGTATGGCTTTATCTTCGCGTTCGCCGGCTATGGCGCGTGGTATGCCGCGCAGCATGTATCGGAGCACGGGGCGGTGGTTTTGGCTGCGGGGGTCATCTCCGGCGCGCTCGGCGGATTGCTGGTGTGCGCGCTGGCCTTCATTCCGATCCACGACAAGCCCAACTTCACCGTGCGCGGGCTGATCGCCACGCTGGCCATCAGCCTCATCGGCACGCAGGGGCTGATGTGGTGGTTCGGCCCGCGCGCGAAGAATCTGCCGGAGATCTTCGGCAACTGGAGCGTGATGGTTGGCGACACCGCGCTGACCGCCGACAAGATCGGCAACGTGATCACCTCGATCGTCTTCGTCGCGGCCGTGGTGCTGTGGATGCGCTCCAGCCGCCGTGGCCTGGAGATCCGAGCGATGATGATGAACCCGCATGCAGCGGCCATCGTCGGCATCGGTGTGCGGCGCACCGGCTTCTATGTCATGGCGATCACCGGCGGCATGGCCGGGCTGGCGGCGGTGCTGCTGTCGCAGACCTATTACATCTCGCCGTTCGGCGGTCTGACCCCGATGATCAAGGGCGTCAGCATTGCGCTGTGCGGCGGCCTCGGCAGCGTGCAAGGTGCGGTGATCGCCGCCGCCATTCTTGGGTTGAACGAGGCGATCACTAGCGTGGTGCTTGGTGGGCAGTACGTGCTGATCACGCAGTTCTTGCTGATCATCGCGATCTTGCTTGTGCGCCCACGCGGCATTGCGGGCCTCCTTGATCGCGCTCGCGAGGCCTGAGCATGGCGAAGTTCTGGCGCAATCCACTCGCCGACTGGGGTGTCGACGGCGCCAATGCGTCGGTGCCGGTCGCGCCGCATCGTCCGCCGCAGGAGCCGTGGGACGCGACACGCGAGTCGCGCACGCCGTTGCTGCCGGTCGGTCGCTTTCGGCGCTACTACAAATGGCCGGGCCACGGCGGCTGGACCTGGAACCGGCTGCGCTACTGGCCGACGCGACGGCGCCTGCTCGACATCCGCGGCGAATACAACCCGAAGACGCTGCGCCGCGAGAAGACGATCGTCGACAAGCGACCGATCTGGTGGGTGATGGCGCTTTGCTTTCTGTTCATCGCACCGTGGCTGATGCCGATGGACTACCAGAGCACGCTGCTGACCGCGGGCTCGACCTTCCTGATCTACGCCGCTATCAACCTGTGCTGGATGCTGATCATCGGGACGGCCGGCATCTATTCGCTGGCCACTTACGCGGTGGTCGGCGCCGCCGCCTTCGGCACGGCTTATCTGTCCATCCAGTATGGTCTGCCGTGGTACTTGCTGCCCTTTGTCGGGTCGCTCATCGGGCTCGCATTCGGCGCGGTCATCGCCATTCCGGCGACGCGGCTCGATGGCTTCTACTACGCGTTGCTGACGCTGGGGCTCAACGAGTTGTGCCGCGTCTATGCCTTGCAGTCGAAGCTGTTCGGTTCGTCGACCGGCGGGCTGTACGGCGCGTCTTCGTACATCCCCGAAAGCTGGGACGACGCGAGCCAGTCGCTGCTGTCGTACTTCGCCTGCCTGCTGCTGATGGTGCTGGCGTTGGGGCTGTTCCGCTTCGTGAACGGCAAGCGCATCGGCCGCATCCTGCGCATGGCCCCAGAGAAGCGCGAGGCGTTCGCCGAGGCGACCGGCGTCAACTTCCGGCAGGCGCGCGTGATCGTGTTCATCGTCTCGTCGGCCGCGCTTGGCTTCATTGGCGGCTTCTACAGCAGCCACTACCGCGGCGTATCGTTTTCGATCTTCAGCTTTGACACCGTGCTGCTGGGTGTGGCGATGCTGGTGGTCGGCGGCATCGGCCGGGCCGAGGGTGCGGTGGCCGGCGCGGCCATCGTGATCTTCCTCGACAAGGTGCTGATCTCGCTGGGGCCGGTGCGGCTGATCATCATTGGCGTGATCATGCTGGCGGTGGTGCTGCAGCTCAACGGTGGGCTGTTCGGCGTCCAGTCGCAGTTCCGCGCCTGGCGCAACAAGAAGAAGAGTGAACGACGTTCGACCCGTGCCGAGAAAGGAGGCGAGATGCTGCCCGAAGAAGCCACCGAGACCCGCGACAAGGATCAGATCTACTGGCGTCGCTACGACAAGATGCAACGCGACTACCTGAAGAAGCTGGTGTCGCCCGAGGTCATCGACGAACATGCCCGCAGCCCGCTCGGCCAGCACAGCGAGGCGCTGGAGCGGCTGCTGCTGTACTTCCGCCGCGCGCCGATGTCCGACAAGTACGCGATCGTCACGGTTGAGGCCTTCAAGGCCTACCGCATCGTGGCGCTGTCGGGTCAGCGTGGTGTGGCGCCGCGTCTGGTCGAGGAGAAGACCTATGCCTCACCCGAAGAGGCCTATCACGGCGTCTTCATGCGCCGCGTCCAGGACCTGCTCGAGTCTTAACCACCATGGCACAGATCAAGCTGTTCGGCTACGCCAACAAGATCTCCGTGAAACCCGGAGACACCGTCGATTTCCACGTCAACGCCGACGGCACCACGCAGGCGCAGACGCAGCTGGTGCGTCTGATCCACGGCGATCAGCACCCTCACGGCCCGGGCTTCATGGAGGAAGAGATCGCTTGCGCAGGCAACGGCGAATGGCCCGTGCGCAAGCAGTACACCCAGCTCGGCTCGTTTCTCGAAGTGGCCGACGCGGCTGGCCACCTGGCGCTCGAAGGCAGCCTGACGATCTGCGCCTATGTGTTCTCGAGTTTGCCGCAGGCCGGCCTGCGGCAGGCGCTGGTCGGCCGCTGGCACAACCAGTGCAACATCGGTTACTGCCTCGGCATCAACCAGCAAGGGCACATCGAGTTCTGGGTCGGGCAGGGCGACGAGGTCGACTACGTCAAGACCGAGGTGCCGTTGCTGCCGAAGCAGTGGTACTTCGTCGCCGTCAGCTTCGACGCCGCCTCGGGCTGCGCCACGGTGCACCAGGAAAGCGTCGCCAACCGCTACAACAGCCTGCTTGGCGCGGCGAGCCCGATCGATTGCCGCTCGCACGTCAGCGAGCGGTTCCGCTTCCGGCAGAAGCACCTGCCGGACACGCCGTTCCTGATCGCCGGCTCGCGCGACTTCCACGAAACACGAGGCCACTTCGTCTCGCAGACCTTCTGCGGCAAGATCGATCGGCCCGCCGTCTATGACCGCGCGTTGTCGTGGGACGAGTTGGTCGTGATCATGAGAGGTGGCACGCCCGGCCGTGACGGGCTGGTCGCGTTCTGGGACACGACGGCCGGCTACACCGACCAGGGCATCGGCGACACCGTGGTCGACGTTGGCCCACACGGCCTGCATGCCCAGGGCTACAACCGCCCGGTGCGAGCGCAGACCGGCTGGAACTGGAGCGGTCGTAACGACTGCTTCCGCCTCGCGCCACAGGAGTACGGCGGCATTGAATTCCACTATGAGGCAATGATCTCGTCAAACTGGGCGGTGACTCGCAGCGTCACGCTGCCTGGGGACTTGAAAAGTGGTGCCTACGCGATGCGGCTGCGCGCCGACGATGGCCGTGGTCTGGCCGAGGAGTACATCGTGTTCTTCGTGCGTGCTGCGAAGCCGAGTGCGCCAATCGCCTTCCTGTTCCCGACTGCCAGCTACATGGCCTATGCGAACGAGCATTTGAGCTTCGATGCGCAGATCATCCAGCCAATGACCGGGCAGCCGCCGATCGTCACAGACATCGACATCGAGATGGTCAAGAACAAGGAGTTCGGGCTGTCGACCTACGACGCCTGGGAGGACGGCAACGGTGTGTGCTACAGCTCGTACCACCGGCCCATCGTCAACATGCGACCCAAGCACCGCATCTCCAGCATGGGCATCACCTGGCAGTTTCCGGCCGACCTGTCCATCGTGGCCTGGTTGGAGCACAAGGGCTACGACTACGAGGTGCTGACCGACGAAGACCTGCACCGTGACGGCCTGTCAGCACTGAAGCCGTACCGGTGTGTCATCACCGGCACCCACCCCGAGTACTACTCGGAAGTGATGCTCGATGCGACCGAGGATTACATCGCCGGCGGCGGGCGCTACGTCTACATGGGTGGCAACGGTTACTACTGGAACGTCGCGTTCCGCGCCGAGGAGCCGTGGGTGATGGAGGTGCGCAAGCTCGACTCTGGCATGCGCGCCTGGAACGCGCGGCCCGGCGAGCATTACCTGGCGACCACCGGCATGAAGAGCGGGCTTTGGAAGAATCTGGGTCGTCCGCCGCAGAAACTGGTGGGGGTGGGCTTCATCGCGGAGGGGTTCGAGAGCAGCCGGCCGTACCGTCGCATGCCTGACAGCTACCACCGCACCGTGGACTGGGTCATGAAGGGCGTGACGGGCGAGATGATCGGCGATGGCGGTCTGGCCCATGGCGGCGCGGCCGGCATCGAACTCGATCGCTACGACCTGAGCCTGGGCACGCCACCGCACGCCCGCATCCTCGCCTCGTCGGGGGGCCACAGTGACAACTACCTGCTGGCGATCGAGGAGGTGCTGTATCCATACCCGGGCCTCAGTGGCTCACAGGACTACCGCATCCGCGGCGACATGGTGTATTTCTCGGCGCCGAACCTGGGCGCGGTGTTCAGCGGCGGCTCGATCGCGTTCGGACAGGCGCTGCCGGTCAACGGGTTCGAGAACAACGTGTCGGTGGTGCTTGGCAACGTGGTCGATGCCTTCATCAAACCTGGCAACCTGCCCGGTGGCATGTGGGTCGATGCAGAGAAGCAGTGGCGCTGAGCCGCAGCCGACGCCATTGCGAGCGAATCAGGGCTGATGGTCGACGCCCAGCACGCGATGCAGTCGCGTGCTGGTCGTTGTGTACTCCAGCGCTGTGACACGGTCGGGGCGCAGTCGGGTGGCTGCACCGTAGGCGGCCAGCGTCGCCTCGTGGAAGCCGCACAGGATCAGTTTTTTCTTGCCGGGGTAGGTGGTCACATCGCCCACCGCAAACACACCGCTCAGGCCGGTCTCGAAGGTTTCGGTTTCAACGACCACCTGCTTGCGCGCAAGTGGCACACCCCAGTCGGCAATCGGCCCGAGCTTGGGACTCAGACCCCATCGAACCAGCAGCAGGTCACAGGGCCATGTTGTGGTGTTTGCGTCGGCGTCCACCACCTGCAGGTGTGTCAAGGTGTCGCCAGCGGCATCAAAGCCGATGGCCTGGGCGGCCACAAAGCGCATGGTGCCAGCGGCGCAGGCGGCACGCAGGCGCTCGACGTGCTCTGGCGCCGCCTTGAAAGCGTCGCGGCGATGCATCAGCGTGACGCTGGCCGGCAGTGCGGATTGAGCCGTCGACAGCGTCAGCGCGGCATCCAGCGCCTCGTCGTCGTCACCCAGCACGATCACGTGGCGCCCGGCTGCCGACGGTGGCTCGTCGCCGCTGTGGAACAGCTGGCGGCCGGCGAACTGCGCGATGCCGTCCAGCTTGAGTCGCCGCGGCTGAAATGCACCGACGCCGCCTGCGATGAACACGGTGCGCGCCGTGAAGTGGGTGCCAGTGGAGGTGCCGATGTCGTAACGGCCATCGGCGCGCGCAGCGACGGTGGCCACCTGCTGAGACAGGTGAAACGTCGGTGCCATGGGCTCAATCTGGGTCAGCAGGCGTTCGACCAGTTCGCGACCGGTGCACCGCGGCAGCGCCGGGATGTCGTAGATCGGTTTGTCGGGATACAGCGCGAGGCACTGGCCGCCCGGTGCGGGCAGGCTGTCGACAACGTGGCAGCGGATCTCCTGCAGACCGAGCTGGAACACCTGGAACAGGCCGACCGGGCCCGCGCCGATCACCAGCGCGTCGGTATGGATCGGTGCGCTTGGGGGTGGGGCAGGGGCGTTCAGCGTATCAATTCCGACAGCTTGCCGGTCTTGTCTTTCCAGTCATCGGCATCGACCGGCGGGATCTTGCGCTTGGTGATGCTGGGCCAGCCGATGCGCGAGAGCTCGGCGTTGAGCTTGATCATGTGCTGCTGATCGCCGGGCACGTCTTCCTCCGGCATGATCGCGTTGACCGGGCACTCGGGGATGCACACTGCGCAGTCGATGCATTCGTCGGGGTCGATCGTCAGGAAGTTCGGGCCTTCGCGGAAGCAGTCGACGGGACACACATCCACGCAGTCGGTGTATTTGCAGCGGATGCAGGATTCGGTGACGACGTGGGTCATGACGGTGACTCGGTGAGGCTGCGCAAGCAGGGTTGAAAAAACAGGTGGATGCCAACCGCATCCACCAAAGATTTTACGTGTTCAGTGACGCCACCAAAGGCGCACCGGCCTTGCCGCTGGCGGACGGTTCGACTTTGGTCAGCGGGCGGGCCCCGGCGCCGACGACGACCACCGTGGGCCGACCTGCGTGCAGCATGCTGGCGCGGCTCAGCGTGGCCACGGTGTGGTCGCTGGTCAGTTCATCGGGCCAGCCGGCGCGCGAGACCACGCACACCTCGGTCTCGCCGGGCCAGCCTGCGCGCACCAGCTTGCGTGACAGGGCAGCGAGTTGCTTGCCGGCCATGTAGAACACTTCGGTGTCGGCGTTGCGACCAGGCAGTGCTTCGGCATCGCCGGTTGTTGCGGTCATCGCGGTGGCGAAACTGACGCTGCGCCCCGCGCCGCGCCGCGTCAGCGGGCGTTGTGCTGAAGCGGCAGCGGCCAGCGCCGCCGTCACGCCGGGCACCACCTCGCAGGCGATGCCTGCGGCGGCCATCGCTTGCAATTCTTCTTCCAGACGGCCGAACACGCTCGGGTCGCCACCTTTCAGGCGCACCACCAGGCCGGTGCGGCCGACCTCTCGGGCGCATTTGATCAGCAGCGCATTGATCGCTTCCTGACCCGTGCTGTCGGCAAAGCCGCGCTTGCCCACATGCAACCAGCGCGCATGCGGCGCCAGCTCGCGCAGCGCCGGGTCGGCCAGCGCATCGCTCAGTATCACGGCCGCCTGAGCCAGGCGCTGTGCGCCGCGCAGCGTGATCAGGTCGGCCTGACCGGGCCCTGCGCCGACGAAGGCGACGCGGCCCGAGGGCGTGGCGGTCGATGCCGGGGCGGCTGCCATCGTCAGGCGGTGGTGGCCTGCACCAGCAGGGCGCCGCTGGTGCGGTTGGTCGTCGGGTCGACGACGATCAGCGAGCCGCCACTGCGGTTGGATGCGTAAGCCTCCACTGGCAGCGGCTGCTGGGTTTCGACGATCACTCGGCCGATCTCGTTGACACCGAGTTGATGCGCATCGGCGACCTCGAGCGTGTGGATGTCGAGCCGGTTCTCGATGCTGGCGATGCGCGCCTGCACCCAGCGGTTGCCATGGCGCACCCAGTACTTGCGGCCGACCACGGCAGGTTCGGTGTCCAGCCAGGCCAGTGTGGCGGCGAAGCTCTGCACGCCGTTCACGCTGCCCGGTGTCGAGATCCAGTCGCCGCGCGACACGTCGAGCTGGCGGTCGAGCACCACACCAGCCGACCAGCCCGCCTCGACGTGGTCCACCACGCTACCAGCCAGTCGCACTTCGGCGACGACGGCACGTTCGCCGCTCGGGAAGATCTGCACCTCGTCACCGGCCTTGACGCTGCCGTGCGCGATGCGACCGAAGAGGCTGCGTGGCTGGTGGCCAACGCCTGTGCTGCCGTCGCCATCATCGCGGGTGACGTACTGCACCGGGATCAGCAGGTCACCTTCGGTGCGCTCCTGCGCCACGGGCAGCGACTCGAGCAGTTGCAGCAATGTCGGGCCCTGGTACCACGTGCTCCAGTCGGTGCCGTCGGTAACGACGGTCTGGGTGACGTTGTCACCGCGCAGTGCCGACACCGGCACGATGCCGGCGAGCGCGATGCCAGCCGCCTCGGCAAACGCCCGCAGCGCGACGCTGACCGCATCGAAGGCCTGCTGCGGATCGGCCACCGCATCGAGCTTGTTGACCGCGAACACGATGCTGGGCACGCGCAGCAGGTGGGCCAGCAGCGAGTGGCGGCGGGTTTGAGGAAGCAGGATCAGCGGCGTTTGGTGGGTGTCGAGCTTGGTGATGTCGACCAGCACCACGGCCGCATCGCTGCCAGCCGCGGCGGTCACCATGTTGCGCGTGTATTGCTCGTGGCCCGGCGCGTCAGCGATGATGAACTTGCGGCGCTTGGTCGCGAAATAGCGGTAAGCCACATCGATCGTGATGCCTTGCTCGCGCTCGGCCTCCAAGCCGTCGGTCAGCAGCGACAAATCGATGGGTGCGCCGGCGGCCTTCTTCTCCAGTGTGTCGAGCTGGTCGGCGAGGATGGCTCGGCTGTCGAACAGCAGGCGGCCGATCAGCGTGCTCTTGCCGTCATCGACGCTGCCGGCCGTGAGGAAGCGCAGCGCGCGGTGGTCTTGGACTTGTGGGGTGCTCATTTCAGTCTTTCGGTGGCATCGCGCGACGATCGATGCATGAATCCGTGTTCATCAAGCGGCTGCCGTGGAACTGGCTTTGCCAGGCCACTGGCAGCGCCCCGTTGAGGGGGAGGCGCGCAGCGCCTCGGGGGTGGGTCAAAAGTAGCCTTCTTTCTTGCGCCGCTCCATCGAAGCGTCGGAGGTGCGGTCGTCCATGCGGGTCGCGCCACGTTCGCTGACGGTCACCTGCAACGTCTCGGCGACGATCTCGGTGGCGTTGGTGGCCGGGCTCTCGACCGGGCAGGTGCAGGTCATGTCGCCGACAGTGCGAAAGCGTACCCGGGCGGTCTCGACGGTTTCACCGGCTTCGGGCGGCGTCACTTCCGTCAGCGGCACCAGCAGCCCCTTGCGGCGGATCACCTGGCGATCGTGCGCGAAGTACAAGCTCGGCAGCGGGATGTTCTCGCGCGCCAGGTACAGCCAGACGTCGAGTTCGGTCCAGTTGCTGATCGGGAAGGCGCGCATGTGCTCGCCCGGCTTGATGCGGGTGTTGAACAGCGTCCACAACTCGGGCCGCTGCTCCTTCGGTTGCCACTGACCGAAGCTGTCGCGGTGGCTGAAGATGCGCTCCTTCGCGCGCGCCTTTTCCTCGTCGCGACGGGCGCCGCCCATCAGCACGTCGAAGCGGTGTTCCTCGATGGCTTCGAGCAGCGCGACCGTCTGGTGACCGTTGCGCGATTCGAGCGGGTGCGCCAGGCGCACGGTGCCACGCTTGATCGAGTCCTCGAGATGACCCACCACCAGCCGCTCGCCCATCTCGGCGACGCGCCGGTCGCGAAACTCGATCACCTCGGGGAAGTTGTGGCCGGTGTCGACGTGCAGCAGCGGGAAAGGCAGGCGGCCCTTGAATTCGTTCGGGTTGTCCGCGCTTTTGTCACTGCTGACCTTGGTCTTGAAGGCCTTCTCGGCCAGCCGCAGCACCACGCATGAGTCCTTGCCGCCGGAGAACAGCAGAGCGGGGCGCTCGAACGCCGCGACGGTTTCGCGCAGGATGAAGATGGCTTCTTCTTCCAGCCAATCGAGGTGGGTCTGATCCAGTTCGGGGAGCAACTGCTCCACGCTGACGGCGGCGTTCATGGTCTGTCTCCGATCATCGATACGGCGCCTTCAGGCGCGTCTTCCTTGACGTGCAGGCCGCATTCCTTGGCCTTCTCGTCTTCCCACCACCAGCGGCCAGCGCGGAAGTCCTCGCCCACCGCGATGGCGCGGGTGCAGGGTGCGCAGCCAATGCTGGGCATGAACTGGTCGTGCAGCGGGTTGTAGGGCACGTCGTTGGTGGCGACGTGGTGCCAGACGTCGTTCCAGCTCCAGTCGGCCAGCGGGTTGAACTTGATGCGACCCTGGCCATCTTCCTCGCTGAACGGCACCACCGCACGGGTGTTCGACTGCTCTCGGCGCAAGCCGGTGACCCAGGCGCTGCGGCCCGCCATCATCCGCGCCAGCGGCTCCATCTTGCGCAGGCCGCAGCAGGCCTTGCGAAGTTCGAGGCTCTGGTACATCGCGTCCTTGCCGTTGGTGGCCACGAAATGAACCACCGATTCATGCACCGGCTTGAACACTTCGACAGCGAGGCCGTAGCGCTGCTCGATGCGCGGGATCAGCGCCAGCGTTTCGGCGTGCAGCATGCCGGTGTCCAGCGTCGCGATCGCGATGCCCTTGTCCCTGCCCAGGCTGTGGCGCGCGATCAGGTCGGTCAGCACCATGTCTTCGACGCCCAGGCTGGTCGATTGCACGATGCGGCCGCCATGCGCCGCAGCGGCTTCCTTCAGCACTGCGACGGTGTGGGCCAGGCGATCCTCGAAGCCGGGCGTCTTGCGGGCGTAGAGGTCGATCGCGCTCATATCGAGGCCCCTGCATTCAGATAGTCGTCGGCGCTGTCCTTCAACTCGTCCGCCGGACGCGCGAAGCGCGGGCGGTGTTCCTGCACATCGCCCTGGTAGAAGCCGGGGAAGAAGGTCAGCGCGCGCTCGGCCGCTTCGCGCGACTGGTCGGCGCGCAGCACCACCGCGTCGAAGCCGGTGCGCTGCATCAGCGGCAGCATGTCGACCAGCACCTCGCCGAGCGCGCGGATCTCACCCTGGTAGCGGTAGCGCGAGCGCAGCAGGTGCGCCTGGCTGTAGGCGCGGCCGTCGACCCATTTCGGGAACCGCAGCGCGATCAAGCCCAGGCGTGGCAAGTCGGCTTCGATGTCGCGCACGTCCTGATCGTTTTCGAGGATCACGCCGACCGGCATGCCGGCCGGCCAGTGGTGGCGCACGCTGCTCCATTGCAGCCAACCCAGCAGCCGATTCGGTTGTGGCGTGATCGTGACCATCGGGCCGTCATCGCCGTGGACAGTGCGCCAAGGGTCTTGAGGGGTGTGGATGAATCTCATGGTGCTGGCTCTCAGTCCAC
>JAKFUQ010000194.1 GCA_021732645.1 Rhizobacter sp.
TAGTCCTTCATGCGGCTGTTGGCCCGTCCCAGAACTACCATCGCATGAAACTTCTCAGCGATGACGGTCTCGGGCGGATACGCGCGCAGGTGCGGCGACGGCATGTCGAGCAACACCGGCAGGTCGATGTTCTCGACACCGGGCTCGACAGCATCACCAAAGCCGATATCCACGGTGATCGGAATGCGCGCACCTCCGAGCGCGGCCGTGGTGCGAAGCCGCGAGCCGCCGTATTCGACCTCCTCGCGGATGGCCTCAATCTTCAGGCCCTTCAGGTCGAAGCTCACTCCGTCGTCAGCCTCGACCGCCATGATTTCGCGGAACGTCCCGAGCAGCGCATCCTCCGCCGCGTCCCCGAACCCAAGCAGGTCCACGTCGCGAGTCGCGCGGTGCGGCTCGTCGAACCAGGTGGCCAGCAGCATCGCACCCTTCAGCACGAACCGCTCGCGGTACGGCGAAAGGCTCAGACGATGC
This sequence comes from Rhizobacter sp., assembly GCA_021732645.1. GTDB lineage: Bacteria > Pseudomonadota > Gammaproteobacteria > Burkholderiales > Burkholderiaceae_C > PBB1. The sequence continues at coordinate 475 of JAKFUQ010000194.1, forward strand.
AGCAGGCGCTCCAGCGCGTAGCGCGTGAGCAGCAGCTCCATCGGCTGCCCGCGCGCATGCGCCAAGTTCAACAGGCGCTGGCGCACGGAGGCGCCGATGTTGCGCGGGCGATCAGGCATCGCTGGTCAGCGCCATCAAGTAGGGCTCCATCGTTGCCCACACGCCCGCGGCCTCGGCCTCGCGCGCAATCTCAGCAGGCGTGGCCTTGCGCTGCCGCAGCGTTTGGCGCAGGCCCTCGATGGCCAGCGCATCACCCACCGTTCGTCGGTAGCGGAACAGGTCGGCTACCGTCTTGGCAACACCGAACACGGGCACGGACGTTCCGGCGATCTTCTTGCGCTCGACGCCGCGACGCAGAAGCTCGTCAGGGAACCGGGCAATGCGTATCGGCGGATAGTCGAGCCGGGGCCGCCAGTCCTTGCGCCCGATGGCGATCCAGACCTTCGGCGGCATCTGGTCGGTGAGGCCGTGGAACGCCAGTGCCGAGGCCAGGCAGATGACGCCCTTGGGCACCAGCCGGGCCGCTTCGGCCAGGGACTGCTGCGCATCGAGCGCGGCATCGGGAAGTTGGTAGAGCCCGCGCGCGAGGCGCACGACCTCGCCGGCTCGCTCCATGCGCCCGACCGTGGTGGCAGTGATGCCCGCCTGGCTGAACTCCGCGAGCCGCGTCATCCCCCGCCGCTTGAGCAGCGCCAGCGCCTGGGTGCGCTGCGTGGAGGTGTCAGTGGCGGGCATGTTGTGAATCCTCGGTCGAATCAAAGAAACGTCCGAGGATTTATACCACTCCGGCGCGGTCGCGAGCAACGGGCCATTCATCGGCACTCGACCGCGGACTCGCCCGCCTTTGGGTGGTGTTGCCGCCGATGCGGCAGCGATGGCATCGCTTCGCTCGATGGATTCCATAGCCATACTGGCACCGACGGGTCACACACCTGAAGGTACCGCCCGCTTTCCTCGATGCCCGCATGGGCGACGAAGAGCAACGGTGCCGAACCCTCGCAGTCGGTCAGCGTCGCGCTGGCCAGAGCGCTGTCTGCACCCAGGTTGTATCGAAGCCCCTTCACGAACGACCGCTCATCAGAGACGAGCCGATCAATGAGCTGCTTCTCGAATCCGTCTTCGACCGGTAGCCACTGTCGCGTCACCGGCATCAGCGACAGCTCCACGATGGTCGGAATCCCCGCCGCCGCGACGCTGAACGTGGCGACCATCACCATGTGGAGGTCATCGGCAGCACCCCACAACGCCAGCTCCGACTCGAACCGCCGGCCGAGCCGGCGGTAGAGCTGCTCGTCCAGCGCAAAGGCCTGGTCGGGCACATGCTTCACCACGGCCTTGAAGCCATAGCGCGCCGGCACGATCTCCTTCACCTCGGCGATCAGCAGCATCAGGTGCTGCGGCTTGCCAGGAACTGCGACGGCTTGCGACCATTGCGCCATCCGCCTGGCGCTGATGGCGTCGCGATGCTCGACCGAGAACACCTCGGGGATGTAGAGGCGCGAGCGCAGCGAGTCCCCGTGCGCGATCTTGTTCTCGGCGGCCAGCAGCAGATGCTTGCGCACCGTGCTCCACATTCGTTTGCCCGCAAACCCGGGCTGCCAGCGCGTCAGCTCAGCCTGGTCCCAAAGGTAGTGCAGCAGCCCGCGCAGCGAGAGCTTCGTGCCACCGCTGGCCACGCTGTCGCCGTTCCCACCCGCTGCCGGCATCGCCGAGCGTCCTGCGATCTTCGACATGGAGAAGTCGAGCTTCAAGGTCGTTTCGCCGGTGGCCGGGTCCTCGGTGATCGCGGACCCCAAGACCTGCCCCAGGCCGGAGGACTCCGCAGGCGGTTCGTAAGATGGGCAGTCGGGTGCGTGGTGGCTGCCGGTGTTCGGCATGCGCTTGACGATGAAGCCCTCATTCATGCCTGCGAGGCGAGCCACGTACATCTCAACGCCATCGACGAGGCACATGCAGCGAGGCCGATGGTGGGCAGCGTGTGCTTCCGCGATGGCTTCGGCGAACCCGCGCGATGCCGCCTCAAACCGCTGGCCGCCCACCTCATAGACGGACGGTGGCGCAGTCAGCCCATGGCCGGGCGTCGGCTCGTGCATGTCGTGGCCTCAACGAACGGGAGCAGCGCGCTCCCGCGTGCGCTGCACTTCGGGCGTCGGCATGACAGCGGGCCGTTGCGATGGCGCAGCTTTGTCGTACACCTTGACCTTGGGCGCCTGGCCATCTCGAATCCGCTGGGCGAGCTTCTCGGTCGCTGCGGCCATCACGGCCGCGCGCTGCTTCTCCGGCACGCCCTTGGCTACCAGTACCGCCTCGATGGCGACCAACACCGCCTTGCGCCCGCCGCTCCCTCGGGCAGAGGCCTTCTCGGTCGGTGTCGCTGCAGCCCCCGGGCCATCGCCCCTGCCAAGCCGGTCTGGCTCGATCCGGTTGACCAGCCGTGCCTCACGTTCCTTCTTCAGAACCTCCAGGTCGGCAGGGTTGGGTTCATACCCCAGCGTCTTGACGCCGCGCACCGATGCTTCCAGCCAGACCATGCGCTTGAAGTCCTCGTTGCCCGACACGCGCAGCGCGCGCCAGTTGCGTGCCTCGGCCACATCGACCATGGACCGCGCCACCGACGGACTGTTGGTGTCCGTCGCCAGCCGGAAGGTCGATTCGGTGAAGGCGACCCGAGACGTGTCGCCGCGGAACCGGTACTCGGTGCGGCCGATCGTCACGTCGCCTACCGTCACCGGTGCGCGCTTGATGACGTACCGATCCATCAGGGCGGTTTCGAGCCGTGCGACCAGCGCGGCACGCTCGGCCTGGGCGTCGATCTTCGCGATGACCTTCGCGTCCGCGGCTTCAGGTTGCCTGGGCGAGTTGAGCATGGGCACGACATTGGTGGGCTGGGGCACGTCGTCGCGGATCGGTGTGGCATCCAATGGCCGTTCGGGCGCTGCGGCGCGCCAGGGCCCTCGCTGCCACTCGCCGTCGACCTTCTGCACCGTCGTCCGTTGGCCTTCAGCGTCCACCGCTGTGAAGCGGCTGCTGCCGAGCTGTTCGGCCTTGGCCACGATCTCGGGGAGGGTGTTCGCCCGGTACGTCACCTCGGCGAATGGATCGCGCAGTTCGTAGCGCTCGCCAGGGACATCCACGGGCGTCTGGAAGCGTTCCTTGGCGACGGTGGCGCGGTTGGCGGGTTCGACAGTGCCGCCCTGGGTCGGCGCTGCGCCTTTGGGCAAATTGCGAACTGGAGAGTTGTCGGTGTCCATGGCTTCCTCGCAATGGGTGGAGTCAGAGGGGTCAGGGCATGGCCGCAGCCGATGAACTCATGGCGACCGGCAGTGCCCGGTACACCTCGATCTCGACGCGTCGGTTCATGCCCTTGCCGGACGGGCTCGTGTTGTCGGCAGCGTGGTCGCCAGCCGGCTGATACGTGGCTCTGATTCGCGCCGGATCGACGCCAGCGCCCACCAAGTAGTCACGCACCGCGTTGGCACGGTCGCGGGCGATGCGGCTATCTCCAGGAGCGTCGGTGGCGCCGTCCGTTCGGCCCCGCAGAAGCACCAGCGGCGCAGACCGTGCATCCTCGATCAGCGCCGACGCAGCATCGGCAGGGACGACTACGCGCGTGCTGCCGAAATCGAACCTGACGGTGAATACGCTGTTTGCCGGCGGCGCCTGCATGGCTGCCAGAGCCTGCTGACGAGCCGCCAGCCGTTCCAGCGTCGCGGCATTGGACTCGGCGAGCCGGCCTGCCTCGGTGGCCAGGATGCGCGTGTTCTGAAGATCGCTCTTGCAAACCTGCAGCTCTACAGCCATCGCCGAGTTGGCCGGGCGCTTGGAGGACTCATCGACCGTGGGCGGCTTCGGCGGTGAGCTGCACGAGCTCAACAGCAAGAGCCAGGGGATTAGGGGCAGCACAGGGCGCATGTGAGGTCTCCCGCAGAGTTCAGGCCGATGCCGCCCGTTCGGGCTCTGATGCTTCAGCCATCAGCACGCCGTCATCGTCAGCAGCGGGTTCAATCGATCCGCCGACGCCACCAGAGGAAGGCCTCCCGCTGCTGAAGAAGTCGAGCAGGTCATCCGCCGCCTTGTCCGGCGAGCCCTCGTAGGTGTCGGGCAGCAGGGTGACGTCGTGGGCTAGCGCATCCAGGCTCAGGCCTTCGCCCGGTGCGAGTTCATCGTCGGCGTAGCGCCAGCGCTGCTGCACCCGGGCCAGGTGAAGGTGCATGTCCATCTGCGGCACCGCGGGTGCGGGCCGCAAGCGCGCCGTGAACACCTTGTCGCGGTGGTACCGAATCTTCTCTCCGAGGATCGGCTTGCAGTTCTCGAAGATCACCACCAGACGTTCGCTGCCCAGTTCCTTGAATTCCTGCGGCAACAGCAGCGCGCGGCGCTGCTCGCTCTCGTTGCGGCTGACCGAACTGTGGCCATGCTGGCTGAAAGACCTGCTGCGCCCGCGTGAGGTGGCGCGTTCCGTGAAGTGGCCGAGCATCGCGCTGTACTCGTCGGCATCGCGTTGCTCGCGCGGCGCGTAGAGGATCTGCAGGCCATGATTGGTGGCGAAGGTACGGGCTTCCTTGTCGCCGTAGACGGCGTCCAGCTGCGACATGGCCTGCACCACGGTCAGCAGCCGCAGGTTGTAGCCCGCGAGGAAGGCGGCAGCCGTGGTGATGACACCGACTCGGCCCATGGCCGTGAACTCGTCATTGACCAGCAGGCATTGCAGCTTGAGCGTCGGGTCCTGCTCCGGCAGGTGCTGGGTGTTGAGGCTGACCAGCTGCGAGAAGAACAGGTTTAGCAGCGGCCGGGCATTGGCCAGCCGGTTCGGCGGGATGCGCACGTAGATCGACATGCGGCGCCGCCGCACGTCTTCGAGCCGGAAATCGTCGGCGCCGGTGGCCGCGTCCACGACCGCATCCGCAAAGATCGTCAGCGGCGCATTGAAGGTAGCGACGACGCCCGACAACGTGTTCTCCGAGTTCGACAGCAGGCGCTGCAGAGCGTCGGTGCATTCATCAGACAACGGCGGGTTGGTGGCGGACCCGTTCTCCCGGCGCTGTGTGATGAGGCCGCTCAAGTGATCCTTCAGCGACCGACCCTTGCCCGACGACTGCCGGAGCATTTCGCCGATGGTGCGTGGCAGCTCTGGGGTTTCCAGCAGCACGAGGCCGAGCCCGAGGAAGAGGTTGCGTGCCTGGTCGTTGAAGAAGGCTTCAGACGATGTGCCGGCGCCATCGTTGGGGAAGAAGACCTGACCGATGGTGAGCAGATCGCCGACACGGTGCAGCGGACTCGGCCGAACGGCGTTGAGCGGGTTCCATCGGTGGCTGCGTGCCGCTTCATCGAATGGCGAGAAGGCGAAGACAGCCTGACCATGCTCGGCGCGATAGCCGGCCGTGATGTCGTAGTTCTCGCCCTTGATGTCGAGGACGACGACCGAGTCGGGCCAGTTCAGCAGGTTCGGGATCACGACGCCTACACCCTTGCCGCTGCGTGTCGGCGCGGAGAGCATCACCGAGAGCTGCCCTGGCAATGCCAGGAACTTGCCGCCGTGGCGGCCGATCAGGATGCTGGTCTCTGGCATGTTGCCGCGTCCACCCGTGAGGCCAGCACTGGCAACTTCGGCGGCGTTCGCAAAACGGGCGTCGCCGTGCAACGCGCGGCGTGGGCGAGCCGCAGCAATCAAGGCGCCGGGCAGCACGATCAGAAGCCCGATGCCCGACACCACCATCGAGGTAATGAGCTTCTTGCGCAATGGGGCGTCGTCCGCGTACAGATGCCAGTAGTGGACGATGCTGCCCAAGTCAGCTTGGCGTGGGTTGGCCTTGTTCAACACCAGGAACAGCACACCGGAGAGGTACACCGCTGCGCAAGCCAGCGCGGCATAGCCAGCAACCGCGAATGCGCCCGCAGCCACTTTGCGGCTGGTGGGCCATGCTGAAATCGGCAGTGCTGCAACGCTACTCATGCCGCCGCCGTCATCGAGTCTTCCCAGCGGCCGAGCCTTTGCCGGCGAGGTTCGTAGAAGACTTCAGAGATGAATCGCCCGCGTTCGTCGCGGTCGAACTGCACGATCACGTCGACGACGACGCCAAGCAACCACTTGATCTCGTTCATGCGCAAGCCGCCACCGGCGCCACTCTCGCGGATCATCAGCGACATCTGCTCGAAGGCCAGTGCGCAACTGCCTGCATGCAAGCTGGTGATGCTTCCCGGGTGCCCAGAGGCCGCGAGACGAACGAAGTAGAAGCACTCGTCGCCACGCACTTCGGCGAGGAAGATGCGATCGGGCTTCATGCGCAAGCATGCTTCGAGCAGTGACTTGGCCGTGACCCGCGCAGTGCCTTGAGCGTCCTTGCTGTAGAACAGGTGCACCACATTCGGGTGGTTCGGCAAGGTCAGCTCGGCCGTGTCCTGAATCGTGATCAGCCGCTCGTGCTTAGGCACTTCCTCGACCAGGCCCTTCATGAAGGTGGTCTTGCCCGAACCGGTCTTGCCACTGACAACGATGGTCTGGTGCTTGCGCACGGCAAGGCGCAGGAATTGCGCGTAGCGGCCGGCATCCTTGAGCGTCACCAGTTCCTGCTCGAAGGGCAGCAGGTCGCTCGATGGCGTGCGGCTGACCGTCGCGGTGCGCTCGAACAAGCCGTCGCGCTCGAAGTCATCGAGGCGCTTGATCAGGTGCGAAGGCTTGCGCACCGTGATCGACACGGTGCCGCGCGGCACGGCCGGCGGAATGACGAACTGGATGCGCTCTCCACTGGGCAGCGTGGCCGATAGCAAGGGCCGCTCTTGGTTGATCTGCTGATCGCAGTACGTCGCGACGGCCGTCGCCAGGGACAGGCACCGCTCCTGAGTCATCTCAGGCGCGGCGACGGTTTGCCAACCGCGGACGGTCTCCACCAGCAGCTCGCCTGGGCGATTGACGCAAACCTCCAGAACGCCGGGGGCATCGAGTTGGTCGCGCAGCGGGCGCAGGAACTCGACGACCGAGGTGGCGTCGCCGCACCAGCCTTCGGCTGGACCGTCGTGGAGGTGTTGGAGCGCGCTCATCTCGATACCGGCTTCAGCTCGTACACCGACGAGAAGTCCACGTCGCGCGCGACGTAGATGCCAACGATGCCGCCCTGGTTCTGGTAGATCAGCGGTGGGATATTGATCGTGCTGTCGAGCACCTTCTCGGCCAGCTTGCTGGTGTTGGCTGTCGTCGAAGGCAGCACGACGGTGCTGGCTTGTGTGTCGTTCGACTGGTTCTGGATGACGAGCTTGACCGAGTCGTCGATCAGCGAAAGCAGCATGGCTGCGCCGATGCGCTCGCCCCAGCGGTTGTCGACATAGCCGTCGATGCCGGATTCGCCGAGCTGACCGGTCCCCGGTGACTCGATGTCCACCGTCACGCCGTTCGGCGTGCGGATGCGTGTCCACAGCACCGGGATGCGCACCGTGCCCGGCCGCACAGAGCCGATCCGGTACTCGCCATCCATGTGCGAGCCGCGCTCGATGAGCAGCACTCGGCCGTCGTCGCTGAAGACGTTGCGTTGGACCTGGCAGCCGACCAGACCCGAGGTCGCACTGATGACCTTGGTCTTCAGAGCGCAGGTGAACGCCGTGCCCTTGGGCAAGGTCAGGCTTCGGTTGCCGAGCATCGACGCAGCGATTCGAGGCGTGGCCGACCCTTGCAGCTGCCCCCCAAAGAGGCCACCCGAAGGGGCGCCTGCACCACCCGTCGAGGGACTACCCACCGAGGGCAGTCCGAAGGAGGTCGCTCCGATGGGTGCCGCGCCCGTAGCTTGGCCGGTGGCCATCGCTGCGGTCTTCGTCAGCGAGTCGAGCAGGCCTTGCAACTGCCGTTGGTAGCCCTGAAGGTTGCGGGAGGTGGCGGAGATGGGGTCGTTCGGGTCAACTTCCTGGCCCGGCTCCGCCGCCGAGGCCAAGTCGGCGCGCCTGGTGGACGGGGCACTCGGTGAGGCCGTGGCACCCGGCCGCGAGGAGACCAGCAGCACGGGTGCATCCTCCGGGGGGATGGACTTTGGCCCACCGTTGCCTGCCGCACCTTGGCCCGTGCGGCGCACACCAATCGGTTCTGCGGCCTCAGCAGAAGTCGGCACCAGCGCCGGGATCCGTGGCGCGGGAGCGCTGGCTGTGGGTGGCGGCGGCATTTCGAGCTTGCGCGGCTCGGCAGTCGCCGCAGTCGGCCGGTCACTGACGCGCTTCGACTCACCATCGTCGGCCTTCTTGCCGCTGGACGAGAACCGCTGGATCGAGAAGGCGGAAACGGCGACCAGCGAGAGGATCAACAGGCCGACCGCCAACAGGCCCTTCTTTGATGTCGAACCACGAGGCCTCGCAGCGACGTTCGGGATGCCCGGCTCACCCGGCAGCGGTGAGATCGAGTTGCCGTCATGGTTGGCGCCGGCTTCGCCAGGATCAACAAGGTCACTCATGGCGCTGCTCCCCCGCGATCCCCGGTTGCCGCATCGGATTGACCTCGGCCTTGAAGGTCCGCTGAACACCGGGCACCGTGGTCCCGTCACCGGGCGGCACGCCGTCCAGGTCGAAGGCCTCATTCCAGACCCCCACCACTGCCGAACCCGATCGCAGCATCAGCCGGCGGCTGACTCGATCCACCACCAGCAGGTCGTCTTCCATGCGGGCGTTGACGAGCGTCTCGCTGCCATCGCCGAGCACGTGGAACACGGTCGGCACTTCACGATTGCCTGGGAATCGGAAGTAGGTGAAGCGGCCGTCGTCGAAGACGAGCGTCGGCACGATGTCTTCGGAGCCGCTGCCCTCAGCGATCGAGTAGTTCGAGTTGCGCACCTGCGCCTTCGCTTGCAAGCGCTCCGCAATCACTTCCCTTGGTGAGGGCGACGGTGGCATGGCGGGCAAGGCCATGAGTGGTGCTGCGTCGCGCAGCGCGAGCCGGGTCGGCTGTGCCGGCCGCGTTGCGGGTGCCTTGACCACGAGCCGATACACAGGCGCCTTGGGGTCGCTATCCGCCAGGACCACGAACCGGAACGAGTGGGTACGCCGGTCAGTGACGACAGCCAGGTTGTTCGGCGCGCTGGCGCTGCTCTTCGCTTTGACGAAAAGGTTGCGTCCGCCCGGTTGAGCCGCCACGCACCACGCGGCTTCGGTCTTGGTGCAGTCGCCACCGAGACCCGCCGCAACTTCGGTGATCGACTCGTCGGCGTCAAGTACCACGAGTGTCACGACACCGCGCTTGACCGGTACTGTCACCACGGCGCGTGGGTCGTACAGCACTTCACGCAAGCGTGGGTCGGCGGGCTGAGTGTCTGCCGCGCACGTCGCCGATGTGGCGACTGCGGCGACCATGACCCACGCGGCCGACGCACAGGCGTTCATGGCTTCGCTCCCGCAGCCGGCGTGTTGATCTCGGGATCGGACCGGTACGCCATCACCACGAAACCGAACGGGTTCTCAAGGCGGTCTCGCTCTTTGGCGAGCACCTTCGGCTGGTACTGGAAAACGACGCTCGCAACGTGCCTCGTCGTCACATCGGGCAGGTTGCGGTCAGTGAGCCGAACGATCTTGTCGTAGGTGACGGTGGCCTCGCCACGGTTGCCGCTGCGGCCGGACGCCGCAAGCCGAACGCCGACGACGTTGATCCGCCAGTCTTCGCTCGCCCCCAGCTTCTTCTGAAGCGCGGTGTCACCGTCGAACAATCGGTTGTAGTCGGTGAAGACGGCCGGCACGGCCATGCGCGCCACCTGGTCGAAGTCACGCTGCAGGAACATCCAGCTGTAGCTCTCGCGCGCCCGCACAAAGGTGGCGAGGTTGTGCTTGTCCAGCGCTTCCATGGGCGGAATGGTCTCGACGCTCAGCCGCTGCTGGATCGTTGCCTCCCCGGTGACGCGATCCACCACGATCGGAATCTCGACGACACGGCGCAGCGGGCCCTGGACGAACACGGCGGCGATGCCGATCAAGCCCAGTAGGAGCCCTGCAATCGCCACCCACCAGGCGCGCCGTTCGGAGCGTTCCAGCATCAGCGCGCGATCGACCTCCCACGCACGGTTGGTATCGACGGCGTCGGGCTCTGCGGCACCCGTGTCGCGGTTGCGACCGGGCAATGCAGCAGCTCTTCCTGGCGTCAGGACGGCACTCATGGGGCTACCTCGTGTGAACTGCGCGGTCAGGGCACGCGGTTATGGCAAGAAATCGGAGACCTTGCCGGTGCGGCCGAGCATCTGGTACTGCCGTTCGCGCTCGCGGGACCGTGCGATGCGCTCCTCGCTATCGGCCATGCCCTGCAGCATCTGCACCTGCGACACCTCGTGCGCGAGCAAGGCATTCTCGGCACCGATGCGCGCCTGGATCTCCAGAACCGCCTTCTGGTCGCTGGTGCCATTGATCTGACCCATGAGCGACTGAATCTGCGAGAGCCGGCCGGCCGCCGACTTCATCGCATCCTGCAGCAGACCTTTCTGCTGGTAGGGCTGCGCCAGGGCCGCCTGGCAGTCCGTGCGCGCGGCGCCGACGAGGTCCATACAGTTGTAGACCATGCCCGCGTCACGCAGCGCCTTCGCGGTGCCGTTCAGCCCCGAGTAGCCGGAGGTGTTGACGGCGTTCAGGTAGGTGTAGGCCTCGGCCGGCACATAGTTCTTCAACATCGGGTTGTTGAAGACGTTGCCCAGATTGCGCATGCCGTTGATGCTCTTGAGCTGGTCTCCCAACTGGGTGATCTGCTGAACCTGATTCTCGATCTCGGTCACATCGTTCAAGACCTGGAGGATGGTCTGAATGAGGTTGGCGATGTCCATCACTGGAATGCCCTGTGCTCGGGCATTGCCGACACCGAGGGTGCCAGCGACGAGGCAAGCGGCAGCGGCGAATTTGAGACGAGGCTTCATGTGACGCTCCTTCGGTTGGTTGACGACTAGGCCCGGCCGCGAAGCGCGGCGAGCTTGTAGGCTGCGGTTCGCACCGCCCCGTAACCCTGGCGAACCACGGCACCGGCACCGGCGGCCATGGTTCCTGCGAATCGACCGGCGGCCGCGGCGGCTGCGCCGGTGGCTCGGCCGGCGGCGTGGGGTAGGCCGGTGCCGGCGCGAACGACCCCGCCGGCCGCCGCCGGCCCTGCGCTACGGGCGGCCGATGCCGAGCGCAAGCCACCGACCATCATGGCGTTCTGGACCATCTGAATGCCTTGCTGGATGGCGGCACCACCGGTGAGCGCAGAGGCGAGGCTGGGTGCCTGGAAGCAGATGATGGCCATGAGGATCATCACGACGCAGTACCGAAGACTCTCGCCTACGACATTGAAGGTCGGACCCAGAAAACCGCCGTTGTCTTGGATGACACGAACCATGGCCTGACCCATATAGACGCTCAGGCCGAGCGCGAAAAAGGCGAACCAGGTCAGCACGACGGCGTTCAAGACCATCGACAGCCAGCTGTCGAAGAATCGCGCTGTCGGCCGCCAGGCCAGGCACAGGATGAAGATAGGCCCGATCGCAATGACGAACGTCAGGAACAGTTTGGCGAGCGTCACAACGAAGAGCGCGATACACAAGAACACCACATTGCCGATCGAGCACACGACTGCCGCCAGGAGCAAGTCCAACCTTGTGATGCCTGCATCCTTCAACAGGTCCAGGACGAGCTGGCTGGCTTTGTCGTTGAAGGCATCGAGCAAGGCATACGGGGACGTGATGGTCAGTGGGTCTGCTGCGGCCGGCAGGAAGGTGGTTGCGACACCGGTGGCAAGCGCATCGGCCGTGTCCGAGACGTTCGTGATGTAGAAGCCGGCCTGAAGTGCAAACGCGAGTACGAGACCAATCTTGAAAACCTTCCACAGGAAGGTCGGGACAGTTTCAGAAACCTCGTTCCGGAGAACGGCCCACCCGTAGAGTGCGACCCACAGCGTCATCGAAGTAAGCGCGATGGGCGCGATTGCCGTCATTAGCGTCGACACGACTCCAAGCACATAGGTGCTCAGAATCGAGTTGAACTGTGCGCCGACCCAGGTGAACACGGTTTCTCCTTCGCCTTACTGCACTGCGCTGGTTGGCAGACTCTTCGTGCTGACGCACTTGCTGGCCACGTCTGGGTACTGACACTGCATCCATTGAGAACTCGTCTTCACGATCCAGAGGCGTGAGCGTTTCTCAGTGCCGTAGGTCGATGGGCGGCATGTTCCTGGCCGCGCATAGATTTCTGTGCACTCCACCAGCCCGTCGGCCGTCTCAACCATCAGCCAGCCGCCCCCGGCACAACCGGCTTGCGCTGCTGGGCACGGCTTGCCAATTGGCACGGATGGCAATGGCGGCGTCTCGACTCGCTTCTTCCCGTCCGGCATCACCTTGACGGCCTCGTTGCCCTTGACGAACTGCGCGAGTGCCGTCGAAGACCCGACGACCAGCGCTGCGAACACGACGATGAGTTGAACGACTTTCATACTGCGCTCCTGGAGGTTCGAAACTTGCGATCGTGAACCTCAGAAAGCAGAACGGGAAGCCATTGAAACGGATCGTCACCATGCCGTTCGCGCACCGAATCCAGCATGGCCACGTTGTCCGTGGTGCCCGACAGCACGGTGATGAAGTCATCGAGGCCGGCAAGGTCCATTTCGCAGATCGCGCTGGCATGGCCTTGCTTGACGAGGAAACGCCGGCCGCCTTGCGCGCCCAGGCTGCGGACGATCTCGAACTCAGCCTGGCTGAGGCCGAAGCCTTCGACGTATTCCTCGCGCACTGCCTCGGGGTTGGCCAGGAAGATCTTCGTCACGCTCTGCTCGATCATCGTCCGCCCGATGGGGTGGCGCAGCACGTCGGACGGGCTTTGCGTGTCGAAAATGCCCAGGCCGTTTTGCTTGCGGATGGTCTTCTGCTTCTGCTTGGCGAAGTCACTGAAGATTTCGTGATCGAGCGCCTTCCAGAACTCGGAGATCACGTAGATCAGTCGCTCGCCGTTGACCAGCTCTTCCATCACTTGCAGCAAGTACATCATCACCGGCGTCCGCACCTCGGGCAGGTCGAGGAACTCGGTCGTGTCGAAGCCGATCACTGACGCGGCGTGAAGATCGAGCAAGCGGTCGTCGGCCTGATCGAAGACCCAGCCAAGTGCGCCGCCCTGGCACCAGCGGCCGAGCCGCTCATAGAGGCTGTTCTCTCCTGACTTCGGTAGGTTCTGCCGCACCGTCGAGAAGCGGCGCAGGTTCACCGGCATCATCGCCACCGACTTGACGGCCTCGGCGATGGCACGTTCATCCGATGGCAGCAGTGGCATGGCTGGCGTGGTAACGCAGGTGCGGATCAGTTGCTCCCAGAACTGCACACGCGCGGGGGTGGGGTCGCGCTGCAGCGGATTGCAGCCGGTGGGCTTGCCGGCTTCGAGCGTGAAGTAGCGACCACCCAGTGCCCGGATCGCGATCTCGCAGCCGCGGTCGAGGTCGAACAGCACGAGCCGCGGCGCCGGGTCCCACTTGCGTGTCAGCGTCAGCAGGAACATCTCGAGCGTCGTCTTGCCGACGCCGGTCGATCCGATGATGAGCGTATTGCCCGGCAGCTTCTTGTCGGCCGAGTCCTCGCCCTCGGGGCTGCTGTGCAGGTTCAGGTAGAACGGCTGGCCCGAGGGTGTGCGCAGCAGCGCCAGTGCTTCGCCCCAGGGGTTGCCGTCGCGCTTGCCGCGAGCAAAGTTGTGGCCGCTGGCCAGTGCCGCAAATGCTCGCGACGACAGCTTTGCATCGCGTGGTCGCCACTGCCAGTTACCCGGCATCTGGGCGAACCACGCCGCATCGGCCACGAGATCGACCGGTGACATCTGCAGGCTGGAGGCTTCACCGACCGCACCGATGGCCTGCGCCGCACGCCGACCTACATCGGCCACGTCATCGCCGAAGACGACCAGGCTGTAGTGGTACTCACCCATGCAGAACTGGCCGTCACCCAATTCGTTGAGCGCTACATCCATCTCGGCGACCTGGCTCTCGACCACGTCGTCGCTCGCGATCAGCTGGTCGCGCTGAAGTTCGAGTGCTCGCATGGCCTCGCGCCTTGGCAGGATCGAAAAGCTCTGCGTCTCGATGAACTCACTTGCTTCGTAGAGCAGGGAGTTCAGGATGCCGGGCTCGACGGCGTCGGCGTACTCCTTGATGTCCACGAGGGCCGCATAGCGGCGCCGGTCACCGTGACGCAGTTCGAGCTTGTCGCCGCCGAAGGACAGGCGCGTCGTTGGAAGGGTCCGATACAGCGGCCCGGCCGCCATCGGGATCGCCCGCCACCAGCCGTTGACGAGGTAGCCGAGAACTTCGGCCACCTCGGAGTAGCTGCGCCCGTCCTTCGTGCGCGTGCCGAGCAACTGCGGCCCGAAACCGCGGAGCACACGCCCGACCAGCGCCGAGCGTTCTTCCATGACGCGCAGCGCGTCGGCCTGGGCTTCGGCGATGGTGGCGCGGGACCGCTGCGTCGATTGCAGCGCGCGGCTCATGCGCGAGACGTTCGGCCGGTAGACGAGGGTGAGGTAAAGCTCGTTGCTCATCATCCGGCGTTCGCCGAGCTTCGCTTGGTATGCCATGGAGAGGTCACGCGCAAAGCCGGGTGCAGCCGGGTTTTGAAGCGCGTCGCCGACGACGCGGTGCAGCCTGTGCGTCCAAACCGCCCACTGGCCGCCGGCCAGGTTGCGCAGCAGGCTGCACAGGGCCTCGTGCCGTTCGGCGATCAGGTGCTCGTCGGCGCACTCGAACGCCACGCCGTCGAGCCGCCAGATGCGCAGGTAGTCACCGCCACGCGTGATCACGTCGTGGGTGCCGACGAGCGACGAGAACGGCACGAAGCTGCCCAGGGGGTTCTCAGCCTTGGCATAGGCCCAGTGCCGCGGCTTGCGAGCGAGTCGGCCAGCCGCGTCGCGTCGCTCGGTATCCCCGTTGGCTCTAGACATGCCAAACATCGCGTGCTCCCCGATAGACGGTGGGCGCGTAGCTGCGCGCGCGCCAGAAACGGCGGTTGCGGTCATGCACGCGCAGCTTGAGGGCGACGAACATCTGCCGGAAGCGCTGGTCGTCCTTGGATGTCACGAACCTCATCCATGCCAGCGCAGGTACAAAGGCAACGACCACGGCCAATGCGATCCACCAGCTCACCAGCGTGCCACCCCACATGATTAGCAGCATCCCGGTGCCGAACAGGACGACCAGTGGCACGAGCGGGATGCCCAGCTTCATGGCTGGCCGCGTGGCGCCCTTGTAGATGGCTTCGGCTTGCATGGTGTGCTTCCCGCTGCCGTCAGCTGACGATGTAGCTGGCGAAGGCCGCTGCGCCGCCGACCAGCGTGCCGCCGATCAGCACGTTGGCGACGTCGGCCAGGCGCGCGCCCTGAAAGATCATCTTGAAGCCGGCCCAGATGATCGCAATCGTGACTACGGCAATCGAGATCGTCACCAGGATGGTGTTGACGTTGGTGACCGTGGTGTTGATCTTGTCGAAGCCTTGCGCAAATGCCACCCGCGGCATGAGCAACGCCAGCGTCAGCGCCAGCCCGATGCACGCTAGAGGGACGCGCGTCGGTTTCGAAAGTGAAGCAGTGATGGCCATGGTCAGTACCTCGATGAGTCGTTGAGGGTTGGGCTCGGTGCGGTCGGTGCGGCCCGATCAGGGCGGTACGCCACTGGTGGCTTGTGGGAGAGGTACCGCTCGGGCGACGCGCTGCACATAGCCCTGCCGGAAGCCGGTGACGAAGTTGCCGCTGTAGTAGCAAGACAAGGCTTGCCGGAGCGCCAACTGGTCGGGCCGATCCGGAGCGGATCGATCGAAGCACTCGGTCAGCACTGCTTGCATTGCACGCAGGTTTTCGCACGGGTCAAAGGCAGTAGCGGGAGTCAGCCCGAGCCGCTGGAAGTTGTGCACGTTGATCTGTGCGAGGCCGACGCTGAAGTTCCAGCCGGTTGCCTGCAGTCGGGTCGCCGTGGCCAGCGCTTCCGACCGGTTGCGCGGTTGCCGTTCCAGCACGCCACCGACGACACCGATGGCGTGCGGGTTGAAGCTGCTCTCGACCGCGACGAGGGCGTGCGCCGTGCTCGCATGCACCATAGGGGCACACGCCAGGGCCAACGCTGAAAAGGTGCTTGTGTCCATGCCGGCCTCAGCATGTCGAGCAAGTTGGCGCCGGCGGCGGCAGGGAAGCCAGCCAGATCGCGTAGTCGTCGTCGAACTTGCTGTCCCAGGTGCCGAGCTGCGTCTTCGCCGCCGGGGTGAACTCGGTCACCGTCTCGCCGCCCATGCTCCACCACGTTCGGGTGAACGGAGCGCCGTTGATATTCACCGTCACGGCACCCGAGTAATCGCAGGAGTAGATCGGGCCGCTTTCGCCTTCGAAGACGCGGGTGTACTGCGGCGGGCAATTGGCCGGCGCGCTGGCCCAGGTGTTGTTTGCCGAGTTCCCGGCACCGGCCATCGAGCAGCTCGGGAACGGCTTGCCCCGGGCCAGGTCCCGGTGCAGTTGATTGATCGTCGGCACGCATTCCGGGATGGAGCGCCAGCTTGGTGCGGCGAGGCACAGCAGGACCTTGCAGCCGTCGACGGCGTAGGCCGGTACTGTGAATCCTGCCAGCGCGGCGAGGAGGCTGCACAACGCTGCAAATCGCTTCACGAAGCTTCGCTTGGCAGCGACGGCAGTGCGGTCTAGAGTGTGGAAGTCGTTCATGACGGTCCTGAGGTGGGAGTTACCGAAGGGGCTGCATGCCAGGGCGCATCACTACGCCCCATGTCGAAACTCTAGGTTCCCAATCCATCACTTCATGCGATGACTTCGGGCCAAGAATCATCTGATCGCACTGGATCAGCAGCCCCGTTCGCGGACATCGAGTCCCTGGCGGGCGTCTTTCATCCGCACGCGATCGAGGTGCAGGACTTCTCGCACTACGCGCTGGTGATCGACCTGCGTTCGCGCGCCGAGTACGAGGACGATCACATTCCGGGCGCGGTGCGAGTTGACTTGCCGTCCGAGGCGGCCGAACCACTGGGCACGCGGTCCGACGACGAGGTATCGGCCGCCACCGACTCGGTACCGGAAGCACGAGCCATTCAAGGTCTACCGGACGCGCTCACAGCGGCTATTGCCAATGTCAAGCTCGATCAAGCCATCCTGATCTACTGCGGACAAGGTGGTCGTGTCAGCCAGCCTGTCGCCCAGGCACTGCGCTGGCGCGGATGGACAGTCGATGTGCTGCCGGGCGGGTGGATCAACTACCGGCGTTGGGTGCAGGCCGGCCTGGAGGTGCTGCCGCGACTCGTTGCATTCCGCGTCATCGCGTGCTCGCTGGGAACCGAAGCTTTGCGCGTCCTGCGCGCCTTGCGTGAAGTGGGGCAGCAGGTTGTCGATGTCGAAGGACTGGCAGGATGGCGCCACGGCGCTTTGAAGCCCAACCAGGGCACCCAGCCCTCACAAGCCTGGTTCGAAAGCCAGCTGCTGGAATCGATTCGCGCCCTCGACCCGCGAACACCGGTCTGGGTCGGCGACGTGGACACTGGAGTCGGATCGGTGGAACTGCCCGGCGCGCTCACTGACGCCCTGGCCATCGCGCCAGTCGCGAAGCTGGAAGTCGGCGTAGTTGAGCGCGTTCAATGCTGGCGCGAAGACGATCCGGTGCTGATGGCTGAGACGTCGGAGGTGGTTCAGGCGGTGGCGATGAAGTTGCCCCAACCAGGCGGCACGGTGCCCGAACAGTGGCAACACCTGGCGGGCGAGGAAAAGACGGACTTGCTTCTTGCCCGCCTGTTGAGCGACGGCATCGACCAGACCTATGCAACCGAGGTCGC
This sequence comes from Rhizobacter sp., assembly GCA_021732645.1. Taxonomy (GTDB): domain Bacteria; phylum Pseudomonadota; class Gammaproteobacteria; order Burkholderiales; family Burkholderiaceae_C; genus PBB1. The sequence continues at coordinate 18,237 of JAKFUQ010000194.1, forward strand.
GGATCGCGCCGAGGGGCGCCACGCATTGCCTGCTCTGACAGCGGATTCGCTGGCCCCTGGCGCGCTGATCGAGAGCGTGCGCGCCTGGCTGCAAGGAACCTTGTCTCACCCGGCTCCAGGCTAACCGTTCGCGCCGGACCGCGATCAAACCGCGCAGGCGGTCAGATCGCTACTCGCGAATCAGTCCGCACTCGGAGGCGAGTCGCGCGGCCATCTTCCGATTCGGGACGCCGAGCTTGCTGATCATTCGCTGAAATCGAGAGTTGATCGAGCTCTTGCTGACGTGGAGTTCCGACGCGATGTGCTTGCTGCTGTGGCCTTGGCGCTGATGGCGCAACAGTTCCAGGTCATCCGGGGTAATCCGGGCCTTGACGATCAGCTCGCGCCGGATGCGCGCCAACCACCAGTCGTGCAATTCCAGGGCCAACGTGCGCGCGCCCAGTTTGAATCGGCTGAAGCCCTCGCCCTCGAAGTAGCCCGGCGTTGCCGATCCCAAGCACAACAGGCTGATGCGCGAATGGCCGGCGCCAGAATGGGCCGGCACGAGGACGGCAGAGGCAAAGCCGTTCTTCGCGGCGAGTTCGACGACGCGCCTTCGCTCTGGGTCCGCGATCGTCAGCGTGCTCGCAACGATCGGCTCCGAATGGTGTGCGGCGTAGGCGATCCACGGGTCCTGCGCGATGAGCCCAGCATCGAGATACCGCTGACACCAATCGGGTTCACAGGCCAGCATGAATCGGCATGAGGACACGTCGGTGTTGTCGCGCACGAAGCTGATGAATACCGCGCTTTCCGCGCCGAGGGCATCGATCCCTTCATGAAGCAGCGCCAACGCGGTTCGCTGTTCCGTGGCTTCCGCAACCCGCTCTGCCACCGCGTTCACGCGCATCGTGTAGTCGCTGGCAGACACTCGCTCCGCCAGGGATGGTGGGCTATGCGTCGGCGGGCCTTGCGTCGAGGCGCCACAGGTCATCGCCATCCCGCTTGAGGCTGACGTAGAGCAGAGGGTGCTCGAAGCGAACGGCGTCGGCGTCGCACCATCGGTTGAACTGGGCGGCGTTGACGAACCGGAGGGACTGCATGGTCCGAAGACCGCGCCGGGGGATTTCTTCGCGTTCGACATAGAGACCTCCTGCAACGCGTTGAAGGAAGAACCGCACCTCGCCTCGACGGCCTTGCGCACTCAGCAATCGGGCATCTTCGGCCGATGCCTGAGCGGGCACCTGTCCGGGTGCGGTCCCGGGGGCGACACGCCGGGGTGCGCCTGGGCGTGTCGCGCGAGTCACCGGGCTTCTCCCGGCAAGCCCGATCCGGCCGATCCAGCTCGGCATGTTCTGCAAAAGTTCGACGCCTTCGCTGCCGCAACGGCTGCGGCCGGCGCCTCTTGAAAAGGGCGCATACCTGCTCCAAGCAAAACCGGTACTGCACGATCCGCTCGGATAGGCGGCTTGTGGTGGCCCGCAGTGAACGGGCTTCTACACAGGTTGTAGAGATACCCAAGTGATTCCAATCTGTCTAGCGTGGCGTCAAGATTTTTCGTAAGCGTTCGTAGACAGTCAGGGTGTCCGCTGGGCCGGGCTTGACTGCTGACGACCCTGAGCAACAAGCGGCCCTTCGATCTTCGGATGGCCTCGTCGATGCGGTCGAGTTGCCCCGTCTTCGCCGGTCGCCTGATGTGCGAACCGTAGCGCCGCGCGCACGAGCGCAAGAGCCTTTCGCGGCATAAACGGCCGCCTTCCCGCCGACGCTCCGCTCTGGCGGGCCCCTTCCATTTATTCCACGGTGCCCTTGCGCTCGCGCTTCATCGCGGCGCTGTCGGTGTCGCACGGCGACCGACGAATGCGGGGCAGAAGTCAGCTCAACACCGCACCCAACGCCGAGGGATCAACAGCCAATCCGGCTCCCTCGGAAATTAGGGCAGGTGCTTTTTGGAATTGGAAGGCAGACGACATGCAGATGCACAGCGACATCGAGGCGGACGGCATGGCACAGCAGCGTTTACGAACGGTTGCGGTGTCGTTCAAGACCCGCGGTGTTCCGTGGCCTGGGGTCCCGCCGTGACCGTCTGTCGAGCAGGCTGGAGCGAAGTGTTTTCAATCTTTGGAGTTCATCATCATGGAACACACGAAAGAGTTGTTGTCGGTACCGTTGGCGAGCCTTGTGGCGTCCCGCTACAACGTGCGCCGGCACACGTCCGGGCAGGTCGAGGAGCTGGCGGCGCTGATCGGCGCGCAGGGGCTGCTGCACAACCTGGTGGTCACCGAGCAGGTGGTCGGTCGGGGCAAGGGGCGCAAGGTCAAGTTCGCGGTCGCTGCGGGTGAGCGGCGACGCCGCGCGCTGCTGCTGTTGCAACAGCAGGGCCGTCTCCCGAAGGCGCACGAGGTGCTGTGCGAGCTGGTGCCGCCCGAGCGGGCGCTCGAAGTGAGCGTGGCCGAGAACAGCGGCCGGGAGGCGTTGCACCCTGCCGACGAGTTCGAGGCCTTCAAGGCCTTGATCGATGAGGGCAAGGGTGTCGAGGACGTGGCGGCGCGGTTCGGCGTGTCGGTGCTCACGGTGCAGCGGCGGTTGAAGCTGTCGGCCTTGTCGCCGAAGTTGCTCGCGCTGTACCGGCAGGACGGCATCAACCTCGATCAGTTGATGGCGCTGGCACTCAGCGACGATCACGCGGCGCAGGAACGCGCCTGGTTCGAGGCGCAGCCCTGGGATCGGGACCCGCCCTCGATCCGTCGCAAGCTCACGGCCGGCGAAATCGAGGCGGCGTCGAGCGCACTCGCGCGCTTCGTTGGTGTCGAAGCCTATGAGGCCGCCGGTGGCGTGGTGCGCCGCGACCTGTTCGACGACGATCAGAGCCGCTTCCTGTCCGATCCGGCGCTGCTTGACCGACTTGCCACGGAGAAGCTCGAAGCGGTGGCGGCTGCGATTCGTCAGGACGGCGCCGAGGGCTGGAAGTGGGTCGAAGCGCGGCTGACACTCGACCATTCGGGCCTGCGACAGTTCGCGCCTTGCGACCACAAGCATCGTCGGCCGAATCCCGATGAAAGCGCGGCACTGGCCGAACTGACGCACCGCGAGAAGGAACTCGGTATCGAGGAGGAACGCTTGGCCGACGCCGATGAGGCGACGGCCGACGATTGGGAGCGCATCAACCTGGAGCAGCAGGACATCGAGGCCCGGCGCAAGGCGATCGAGGCCGGGCTCCGGGTCTGGACGGAGGCAGATCGGCGCCGCGCAGGGGTCATCGTCACCATCACCCGCACTGGCGAGCTCGAAGTCTTGCGTGGGCTGCTGCGCGAGGAGGATCGCAAGGTACAGGTCGAGCGCGGCGCGACTGCATCGGGCACCGATCCGTCGCGCGGCGAAGCTCACGCTCCGGCGCACCGCGCCGGCAGTGGCGAGCGTTCAGGCCCGCTGCCCGAGGGACGCCCGGCGACCATGCCAGAGAGCTTGTCGCGCAGGCTCGCCGCGCACCGGTCGATGGCCCTTCAGGCCGCGCTGCTGCGGCGCACGCCCGTGGCATTGGCGTTGCTGGCGTATGTCTTCGTCCAACGCGCATTCGGAGAGAGTCACTACCGTTCCGCGTCGGTTGCGCAGATCACGCCGCAGTTCTCTGCGGGCGCGCTCAAGGCTGCTGCCGACGACCTGGAAGGCTCCGCTGCATGGCGGGTTGTCGAGGACGCAAAACAGGTCTGGGCCGAGCGCCTTCCGGTAGGCGCCAGTGATCGGCTTGCGTGGCTTATCGAGCTGCCAGAGCCCGACTTGCTCGAACTGCTGGCGCTCTGCACGGCGATGACGGTGAACGCGCTCCCCGGTGCAGGCGCGGCATTCGACGCCAACGCGCTCACTGCCGCTGTTGAACTGGACATGGCCGACTGGTGGGAGCCGACGCCAGCGCGCTACCTGAACCACGTCCCGAAGTCGCAGATCATCATTGCCCTCGAAGAAGCAGGGCCGGGGCTGACGGACGGTGGTGTCGAAGCGATGAAGAAGGAAGCGCTGGTGGCATGCGCGTCTGCGCGCCTCGCGGGCAGGCGGTGGTTGCCGCTGCCGCTGCGCAAGCCATCCGTGTGATGCAAGCGCGGGCGGGTTCAACCCGCCCGCCACTTTGGAATAGAAAAGCCATGTGGTTGCTGATCGCCCGAGAACCCGCGCCGGACGCGCCGTATTGGCCCGGCCGGCGCACGTTTGCGGCTGTCGATGCAGCCGCGTGGCCACTTTTCTGGGTGCTGTTGTTCAGCCACGCCCCAAAGCCTGTCGGCCTTGTCGGCCCGTTCGTCGCGGCCGTTGCAGTGCTGTGTGGGCTGGGTCGGCTACATCGTGCCCTGTGGGTGAATCACCGCTATCGGTTCACGACCTGGCGATGGGGCAGGGTGGTGGCAGCCTTGCTTTTGATCGGCGCGGTCATGAAGTTGATGCTGCCGACATAGCCGAGTCAATGTGCGACCGTCGGACGCCCCTCGGTCCACCGTTCGAGGTCTGTCCGGCGCCACCCGATCGCGCGGTTCGCAAGACGCACTGGAGAGGGAAATTTGTCCTGCGCCACGAGCCGGTAGATCGTCGAGCGGCCGAGTCCAGTCATACGGGTGACGGCCCACATGCGAAGAAAGGGCGAGCTGTCAGAACTGGAGTCGGCTTCAGCGGCAGGCTTGAGATCGCGCATGGAACAGTTCTCCGATGAGTCCTTGCAATGACTCTAGACGTGAACCGGCGTTGCATGAGCGATGATTTCAAGCCGAAAAATGTCACGTGTCAGCGGGCAGCAGACTCCGCGGGCCTGGTTGTTCTCTGCTGCTTTGCGGGTGGCGCGCCTTGCCGCTTTGTTCGAGGGCCGCTCGCTTGCTTGCCAACGGCCTCGTTCAGCCTCAGCTTGTCCACTTGGTCTGCCCAGGCCTGCAAAAGCTCGCGGCGTTCGGCTTGATACGCGTGCCTGTTGTATGCAGCGCGCACGCGATTGTTGGGCACATGAGCCAGGCAGTGTTCGATCACATCCACGTTCGCGGCTATGCCGTTGAAGTGCGTGCTGAACGCCGCCCGCATGCCGTGCGGCGTGCCGTCGCCGCTGAAGCCAAGTCGCTCCATCAACGCGTTCAAGCTGCGGTCCGCCATTGGCCGCTTCGGATCAACACGATTCGGGAACAAGAACTCGCTGGCAGCCGGAACGATGGAACGCAGTGCCTCGATCTGACGGATCGCTTGGCTGGACAGCGGCACCCAGTGCGCGCGGCCCGCCTTCATGCGGTCGGCCGGTACTTCCCATTCGGCTGCCTCCAAATTGAACTCGCTCCATCTAGCGCCAGTGACCTCGGCTTTGCGGCATGCCGTTAGCACCACGAGCAGCATCGCGATGCGGGTCTGCTCGTTGATGGTCGTGATGGCGTCCAGCTTGCGCAGGAATTCCCCCAGCAGCCCGGTCGATAGCGCGGGGTGGTTGGTTTGGTTGCGCTTGCGCAGCACGCGCACCGGAGGCACCGGGTTGTTTTCGAGCAGGCCACTGTCGATGGCGTATTCGAAGATGCCCCACAGGTAGTTCCGGAGGTTGCGGGCGACCTCAGGGGCGCGCAGCTCGACCTGTTTCAGGGCTGCTGTCAATTCAAGACGGGTGAGACCGGTGATCGCCCGGTCCTTGAGCTGCGGCATCAGGTCTTTTTCGATCTCGCGATCACGCTGGATGATGGTCGCAGGCCGCAGGCTCGCCGACGTGGCCGCGTTCCACTCAGCCGCGACTGCCGCGAACGATCCCTTGGCGCGGCGCAGCTCTGCACGGGCCTGTTGTTCTCTGTCCTGGCGGCGCGCACGGACAGGGTGGACGCCCTGCGCGACAAGCTTTCGGGCTTCGGTGTGCGCATGTCGCGCGTCGGCGAGACTGACCTCGGGGTACGACCCGAGTGCATGGAGTCCCTCGATGCCGCTCAGTCGAAACTTGTACCGCCACAGCTTCGAGCCGTTGGGTTGCACCAGGAGGAAAAGGCCGCCTGTGTCGGCCAGCTTGTAGGCGCGCTCAGCAGGCTGCGCGGACTTGATCTTGAGCGTCGTCAGCATTGGGGGTATGGCCAGAACGGTACCCCCAACCATACCCCCAGCTGATCGAGATCACAAGAAATCTGTCGGAACCACTTGAAACGCCGAAGTTCTCTAAGTCACTGTTTTTTATGGTGTTATTCCAACATCTTGGGATGTCTTGGAACTGCCTGGGACGCCCATACACAGTTCAGGTGGCGAGTTTCATAACGACATTTTGATGTTGATGCTCTTGTGCTTTTTCTTGCTGTGTTCGAAGGGTATCCTCATTCAAAAAGCCGGTGCATGAGGATCACGCAGAACAATGCGTGCCGCGTTGACGTTGCAGCCCCTGAATCTGATGTCAACGTGACACAAGCACGATGGGTCAGCGCATTGATCGTCGAGCAGGCTGGCGGGTCGCCGCGGCGCTTGTTAACCTCGCAAACAAGGCATTACGCGCCCAGCACCACCGCATTCACCCAGTTCCGTCCATGGTCGGGCACCTCCACCCCACGCCGTCCACATCCCGCACCCACCTGCTCACGGTGGCGATCGAGGACTATTTTCAGGCCGGCGCGTTTCGCGGCCTGATTCCGGCCGACCGCTGGGAACGCTTCGAGTCGCGTCTGACGCGCGGCACGCATGCGGTGCTGCAGCTGCTGGCCGATACCGGAAACCGCGCTACCTTCTTCAGTTGCGGCTGGATCGCAGATCACCACCCCGAGCTGCTGCGTGAGGTGGTGGCTGCTGGGCACGAGGTCGCCTGTCAGGGCTATTTTCAGCACGCGCTGCACGACATCCCACCGGCCGCCTTTGCCCTCGACTTGCGTCGTTCGCGCACCGCGGTCGAGCAGGCCATCGGGCAGGTGGTGCTCGGCCACCGCATTGGCCGACACTGGCTGCGCCCACCCGATCTGTGGGCCCTCGGGCTGGTGCGCGAAGCCGGGTTTGCCTACGACGCCAGCTTGCGCCCGCTCGGGCGAGATGGTGCCGATGACCCCGCATCACTCGTCGTGCACCAGCGCATGCTGCGCGCGGGGTCGCTGTGGGAGGTGCCGGTATCGAGCACCTCGGTGGGGGGCTGGCGTGTGCCCATCGCTGGCGGCAACTGGTTTCGCCAGGCACCCGACGCGCCGCTGCGCCACGCCGCTGCGCGGTGGATGCGTGAGTGCGATGCACCGCTGGTCGCCTACTTCCACACCTGGGAATTCGACCCCGAGCAGCCGCGTATCGCTGGAACCGGTGTGCTGCAGCGGTTGCGCCACTACCGCCGTCTCGCCACCATGCCGACTCGGCTGGCCCGGCTGCTCGGCGAGCACCGCTTTGTGTCGATAGCGGAACACCTGCATCTGGTGCCTGCACCGGTGGTGGCCGTCGCCGCGCCGCCGCTGTTGCCCGTCCTCACCGTGCAGACCATCGCACCGGTATCGGCAGCCACGCCCGCCACCGCACCGCCACGCCGCCCGTTGACGCTGCTGGTGCCGTGTTTCAACGAGGCACAGGTGCTGCCCTACTTGCGGCGCACGCTGCTGCGCTTTGCTGCCGAGCGCGGCGTGGGGCTGGAGCTGTCCTATGTATTCGTCGATGATGGCAGCAACGACAGCAGCGCAGCACTGCTCGAACAACTGGCGGCCGAGTTGCCACGGTGCACGCTGCTGCGCCACCCGGCCAACCGTGGCATCGCTGCCGCATTGCTCACCGGATTTGCCGCCTGCCGCACCGAGTTGGTGGCGGTGCTCGACGCCGATTGCACCTTTGACCCTGACCAGTTGCCCGCCATGCTCGATCTGCTGACCGATGGCGTCGATGTCGTCTCGGCCTCGCCCGCCCATGCGGCCGGAGCGATGAAAAATGTGCCCGCCTGGCGCGCGGCAATGTCGCTCGGCGCTGCGGCGCTTTACCGCCGGGTGTTGCGCCAGCGGCTGACCAGCTACACGAGTTGCTTTCGCATCTACCGCATGAATGCCCTGCAGGGCCTGGTGCTCGCCGACCCTGGGTTTTGCGGCGTCGCCGAAATCCTCGGCCGACTCGACCTGGCTGGCAGGCGCATCGTCGAATTCCCCGCGCTGCTCGAAACCCGCTTGCTCGGCCAGTCCAAGCTGCGCGTGCTGCGCACCGTGGCCAGCCACCTGCGGCTGTTACTGCGTCTGGCCGCCGCGCGCTGGCTGCACCGCCCCTTGCCCAACCGGGTGAGCGCGATGGCCGCGCATTGAGCGGCAAAGAGGCAGCGCTGTATGCACTACGGCATTGTCGGCGGCGGCGTGCTCGGCCTGACGCTCGCGCTGCGGCTGGTGCAGGCCGGGCAGCGCGTGTCGCTGTTCGAGGCCGCACCGGCCTTCGGCGGGCTTGCCGAGGGCTGGCAGCTCGCAGACGTGTACTGGGACCGCTACTACCATGTCATCGCTGGCGGCGACGCGGCCCACCTGGCGCTGCTGGCCGAGCTGGGCCTGTCCGACCGCGTGCAGTGGCGGCGCACACGCACCAACTTCTTCGACGGCCAGATGCTGCGCCCGCTGAACCACGCCATCGACTACCTGCGGCTGCCGACGCTGGGACTGCTCGACAAACTGCGTGTGGCGGCAACGATCATCCATGCGTCGCGCCTGACCGACTTGACGCCGCTCGAAGCGCAGACTGCGCAGGACTGGTTGACGCAGCTGTCGGGTGCGCGCGGCTGGGACGGCTTGTGGCGGCCCTTGTTGCGCGGCAAGCTCGGGCCCAATGCCGACGTGGCCTCGGCCGCCTACATCGCCAGCGTGATCCGGCGTTTTTACGGTGCGCGCGAAGGTGCGGCGAAGAAGGAGTGCTTCGGCTTCGTCGAAGGGGGCTCGACGCCGCTGGTCGCTGCGCTTGTCGAGCGGCTGTGCGCCGCTGGTGCCACGCTGCATGTCGGCAGCCCGGTGAGCAAGCTGTGGCCCTCGCCCGGGGGCGGCGTGTGCGTAGAGCATGCCGCTGGCCGAGCGCACTGTGACCGCGTGCTCGCGACCTGTCCCACGCCCTTGCTCGCCGCGCTCTGCCCCGACTTGCCAGCCGCCGAGGCCGAGCGTTTGCGGTCGCTGCGCTGGCAAGGCATTGTTTGTGCGTCGCTGCTGCTCGATCGGCCGCTGGGTGGTGCCTACATGAGCTACATCACCGACGACCGCGTGCCCTTCACCACCGTCATCGAGATGTCGTCGCTCGCCGGCAGCGCGCGTTTCGGCGGGCGGCATCTGGCGTATCTGCCGCGCTACCTGCCGACTGATGCGGCGGACTTCGAGCGCAGTGATGAGGACCTGGCCGACGGCTTCATCACCGGCTTGCAGCGGATGTTTCCCGACCTGCGGCGCGAGCAGGTGCTGGCCTGGCGGATCGCCCGCGCACGCCATGTGCTGGCAGTGCCCGAGGTCGGCCACCGCGATCGGGTGCCTGCCATGGCGACCGGCGTCGACGGACTCTTCGTCGTCAACTCGTCGCAGATCGTCGATGCCGCGCTGTCGATCAACGACAGCGTGCGGCTGGCCGATGCCAGTGCGGCCCGCTTGCTCGCCTTGATTTGACGCTTGGACACCCGCTCCATGCCATCGGCCACACTCTCGATCGACCTCGACGAACTGTGGGCCTATCGGCGCAGTTTCGGCCTGACCGAGGGCGGCTCGGCAGGTCACACGCTGCTGCCGTTGGCGCTGCCACGATTCGCCGACTTCATGCAGCGCCACGGCGTGCGCGGCACCGCCTTCGTGGTCGGGCGCGATGCCGCAGCACACGCGCCGATGCTGCGCGAGCTGGCCAGCGTCGGCCATGAGCTGGCCAACCATTCCTACGCCCATGCCAGCGACATCGAGCGATGGCCCGCCGACGATCAGGCCGACGATCTGAGGCGCGCACACGATGCCATCGCAGCGATCGGCGGCAACGCGCCGCGCGGCTTTCGGGCACCCTCGTTTCGCCTCTCGGCCTCTCTGCTGGGGGTGGTGCAGTCGCTCGGCTACCGTTACGACGCCAGCAGTTTCCCAAGCAGCCTCGGCGCGCTGGCGCGACACTGGCAGGCACGGCGCGCACGCGGACTGGGCACACACCCGCAGTCGGCCGACGACGCTTTCGGCACGCTCCGCGCTTGGTGGAAGCCACTTCATCCCTACACCTGGGCGCTGCCCGGCGGGCCGCTCGTCGAAGTTCCGGTGACCACGCTGCCGGGTCTGCGGCTGCCCATGCACGGCACCTACTTGCAGCACCTGGCCGACCACTCGCCCGCCGCAGCGCGCGCGTACGCCGCTGGTGCGCTGGCGTTGTGTCGACACACGTCGACCGATGTGCACCTGTTGCTGCACGGCACCGATTTCGTCGGTGCCGACGATGCGCTCGATGGTGCGTTCCTGCCCGGTATGCGTCGGCCGTGGCGGGCCAAGGTGGCGCTGCTCGATGCGGTGGTCGAGCGACTGCGTGCTCACTTCGAGATCGCCACGATGGGGGACTACGTGGACCACCTCGGGGCCGACCTGCGCAGCACGAAGGTTCAACAGTGAGCGCGGCCGTGTCACCACGTTCTAGCGCCATGCCGCGCTGGCAGGTGGCCACTGTGCTGGCCGCGATCGCCGCCTTTTATGCGCTCACGGCCGCAGGCAACCTGAGCGAGACCGACGACGCTTACCACTTCGCCTACCTGGTGCAGCACGCCGCGCTGCTCGATTTTTCCGACCCCCGCCTGCTCGGGTACCACCTGCTGGCGCGCGTCTTGTGGCGGCTCGGCGATTCGGCAGGCTTGGCACCGCCAGCGCTCGAATTGCTGCGTACGCTGTCAGTGGTCGGGGCCACCGCCTGCCTGTGGTTGGTGCAGCGCATTTTGCGCGAGCACCTGTCGGTGCCTGCGCGCCCGGCGTGGCTGGCGACAGCGTTGCTCGGCCTGAGCTACGGTTGCTGGCGCTACGCCGCCGAGGCCGATGTCTATCTGCCTGCGATGGCGCTGTGCACGGCGCTGCTGCTCGCGCTGTTGCGCTCATCGGTCAGCGCGGTGCGTGCTGCGGTGCTTGGCGCAGGCGCTGGCGCGGTGGTGCTTTTCTACCAGCCGACGGCGATTCCGCTGTTCATGGCCTTTCCGCTGCTGCTGTGGCAGCGTGGCGGCTGGCGCGTCGCGCTGGGGTACGCAAGCGTCGGCGGCGTGGTGGCGGCTGCGGGCTATCTGGCTGCCTTCGGGGTCTATTGGGCCGAGCCCCTGTCGATGGATGCGCTGCGCCAGTTCATGGCGCAGCGCTCCGAGGAATTCATGGTGCCTGCGCTGTCGCTGTGGGCTGTGAAAATGTCGCTGTTGCGCTCGGTGGCCGCGCTCGGGCACGACATCACCGCCGCCAACTGGGTATTCGGCCTGCCGGGTGCCGAGGGGGTGGTGCAGCGGCTGTTTTCGAGCAACACGATCGAACAGGAATTGTTTCAGGCGCGGCAGGCCGGGGCGCTGCCTTATGTCGGCCTGCTCACCTTGCCGCTGGTGATCGCCGCCGCCGCGCGTGTGTTGTGGCTGGCCTGTCCCTGGCGTGTGCGCTGGCGTCTGAGGGGGCCGCTGCCTGCGATTTGGCTCTGGGGCACCCTCACGGCACTCATCATCGGCCGACTCAATCCGGCGGGCACCGAAGCGTGGATCGTTTTCTTGCTGCCACTGACCCTGTTGTTCGGCGCACTCGTCGCGGCTCCAGCCTGGGCGCGCGGGGGCGGCCAAGCGCTGGGCTTGCTGGTGGCCGCACTGGCGGTGCACAACGCCCTCGGCGGCATGGCGTTGGTGGCCAGCGAGCGCAGCGATCTCAACGCGGTTCGCGGCGCGTGGGTGATGCAGCATGCCCAGGCGAACGATCTGGTGCTGGTGGCGGACGGCACCGACCTCGCCGAGAGCCTGCGCTACCGCAGTCCGGCACAGGTGCTGATGATCGACGGCTTCGCCTTTCCTGCGGTCGCTCAAGCGCTGGGTGGCGACATGGAGGCCGAGGTGCATTCGCGTGGCCGTGGGTTCATGGGCGTGGCGGTGCACCTCGCGGCGCGTGACACCGTGGCGCGGGGCGGCCGCGTGATCGCCATCCAACCCTCGCCGCTGACCGAGCCCGTCGGGCGCGAGCTGCACCGCTCAGCCGATGGTGCAAGCACGCGGCTGATGGGAGGGCCATCGTGAAACGCAAGCTCCTGCTCGTCATCGGCACCCGCCCCGAGGCCGTGAAGATGGCGCCGCTGGTGCACGCGCTGCAACGCGAGCCCTGGGCCGAGTGCCGCGTGCTCGTGACGGCGCAGCACCGTGCGCTGCTCGACCCGATGCTCGACTTCTTCGGCATCACCGCACACCTCGACCTGGATTTGATGAGGCCTGGGCAGAGCCTGGCCGACCTCAGCGCACGCGCCATCGCCGCGCTCGATCCGGTGCTGGCCGCTGAGCAGCCTGACCTCGTCATCGCCCAGGGCGACACCACCACCGTGCTCGCCGCGGCGCTGTGTGCGTTCTGGCGACGCGTGCCGTTTGCCCACCTCGAGGCCGGCCTGCGCAGCCACGACCTGTCGCAGCCCTTTCCCGAAGAAGCCAACCGCATCATGGCCGACCGGTTGGCTGTGCTGCACTTTGCGCCCAGCGAGATGGCCCGGCAGAACCTGCTGCGCGAAGGGCTGCCGGAAGGCAGCATTCATGTGGTGGGCAACACCGTGGTCGACGCCTTGTTGTGGGCCGCGCCACGCGTGAACCCGGCCGAATTCGCGCCGCCGCCAGGCCGCCACCTGGTGCTGGTGACGGCGCACCGGCGCGAAAGCTTCGGCGCGCCCCTCGAGCGCATCTGCGATGCCTTGAGCCAGCTTGCCCGACGCGACGACGTGCATTTGCTGTACCCGCTGCACCCGAATCCAGAAGTGCAAGCGGTGGCGCAGCACCGCCTGGGCGGGCTGCCCCACTGCCAACTCGTCGCACCGCTGACCTACCCGCAGATGCTGGCGGCGATGCAGGCCAGCCGCTTCATCCTCACCGACTCGGGCGGTGTGCAGGAGGAAGCGCCTAGCCTGCAGCGGCCGGTGCTGGTGGTGCGCGAACGCACCGAGCGGCCTGAGCTGCTGGCCAGCGGCCACGCGCGACTGGTCGGCACCGAGGCCTCGGCCATCGTCGCGGCAGCGGCGCATCTGCTGGACAGCGACGACGCCTGCCGCGCGATGACTGCCGCACCGAACCCTTACGGCAACGGGCAGGCTGCCGCTGCCGTCACGCAGGTGCTGCGCGAACGATGGGCCAGCGACGCCAGCGGCCAACTCCAGTGGCAGGTTGCAGATGGCCTCGGCGCGATTACAGCCCAGGCCACTTGAAGAGGCGGCTGTCGACGGCGACCTCCAGCAGCGCCGACCAGCCACGCAGCACCGGGCCACGCAGTCCGATCAGCAATCTGTTGCCATCGACGGTCAAGCCCTCGATGTCGAAGCCGTTGTCCTTGCCCGGGATCGTCAGGTAAGCACCGAAATGCGCGTCATCGGCGAGCAGGTCGGTCAGCAAGTTGGACGCGGCATCGCCCTTCAAGCGCATGGCACTGCGACCGTCCAGCGCCTCGCGCACCAGATGCGGCGCGCTGCCCGCGTCGTGCTGAATCGGCACTCGGGCCAGCACACGACGGTTGCTGTCGAGCGACAACTTGGAGAGCCGCTTCGCGTTGTCGGCGTGCGCGCGGTCGTCCTTGGCATTCTGGCGCTTGAGGCGGTGCGAGCCGACCACCCACAGGTAACCGTCGGCGACCGTCAGGCCCTGCAGATCGGCCTCGTCGTCGGCCGCGCCGGGCAAATCCAGCAACTCGGCGAGCGGAAAAGATGGCACCTTGCCAAAGCGCAGCGACTCGCTGCCGAGCGGGTCGAGCCGGCGGAGCCGGTCGATGCCGCAGGCTTCGTCACCAGCAACCCAGAGCCAATCGCCGGAGAACGCGGCACCCGACAGGTGGACCCGCACCAGCGCCTGCGGCGTGAACTCCAGCCGCACGGCGTTGACGACGGGGGGTGGGCGTGGTCGCAATGTTGTCGGGCATGGCGGCGTGCTCCGTGGGCGGTTTGGAGTGACTGAATATAGGCTTCATGAACGCTCAGACTGAAAGCGGCAGATAACGGCCTGACTCCGCTGGGCAGGTCGCATGAACGCTGACGAGTAGGTTTTTCGTGGGCAAGGTCACAGGTTTACCCGTGCCCGTACGACGGTTGCCACGCACCAAAATTGCGCGCACCGTGTGGGTAGGCCGCGACGGTGTCCGGGCAGCAACGCCCGGCTTTGCCGGGTGCTCCGTGTGTTGTGGGGCACATCATCAATTCCTCGAGGAGAAATTACATGCCCGTGCTCATTGCTCTGACGATTTCCGTCAGCTTGCTCGCCGTGTTGGCGACCTGGTTGTTCCTGGTGCCGCTGGCGGCACTCGGCGTGCAGGTCTGGCAGGCCTTCATCGCGTGGGGCAGTCACTACCACTGTGGTGGCAAGACGGCAGGCACACGCAATACCATCGTGTGCATGTCGTTCGGTGCCGTGGTGGGCGCGCTGGCGGTGGTGCTGGCCGGTCAGCTCGGCGGCCTCGGCAACTGGGCCGCGCCGGTGGCTGTGGGGGTTGGCGCAGTGGTGATCGTGCTGGCTGCCCACCTGAGTTTTCTGGCCACCATTCCCGTGTGCTTCTACGGCTTTGCCAGCGTGGCGGGCCTGATCTTGCTCAAGGGCGTGGCACCGTTCGACGCCATCGTGCCGACCATTGCCTCGGTGGCGATCGGTGCGGCCTTTGGCTGGGTGTCAGAAGCGCTTGCGGGCAAGATGACCAAGCCGGCAGCCTGATCAATGCGTCAACGTCAGTCGGGCCTGCGGAGCCCGCTGACGTTGCCCATTCAGCCGACAGCGACCCTGCGGTGCTGCTTAGAATTTGCATCTACGCAAAGGAGCATCACAGATGGGTGCGCAGTGGAAAGCCAAGCACAAGGACCTCGCCGCCAACGCGCGGGGGCAGTTGTTCGGCAAGCTGGCGAAAGACATCATGATTGCCGCACGCCACGGCCCCGATCCCGCGGCGAATTCGCGCTTGCGGCTGGTCGTCGAGCAAGCGCGCAAGGTGTCGATGCCGAAAGAAACGCTGGAGCGGGCGATCAAGAAGGGCGCCGGACTGACCGGAGAGGCGGTGCATTTTGAACATGCGCTGTACGAGGGCTTTGCACCGCACCATGTGCCGGTGATGGTTGAATGCCTGACCGATAACCTGAACCGCGCCGCCTCTGAGATGCGCGTGCTGTTTCGCAAGGGACAGCTCGGCGCTTCAGGCGCGGTGGCCTGGGACTTCGACCACCTGGGCATGATCGAGGCCGAGCCCGCCGCAGCCGGTGCCGACCCGGAGCTGGCCGCCATCGAGGCCGGTGCGCAGGACTTCGAAGCGGTTGACGACGGCGTCACGCTGTTCCTCACCGACCCGACCGATCTCGATGTGGTCAGCCGCGCATTGCCGGCGCAAGGTTTCACCGTGCTCTCGGCCAGGCTGGGCTACAAACCGAAGAATCCTGTCGCGTCCGTCAGCCTCAGCGCTGAACAGTTGGCGGAGGTAGAAACCTTTCTGGCCGCGCTGGATGGCAACGAAGACGTGCAGCATGTCTACGCCGGCCTGCAGGGCTGACCTCACACCAACGCACCGCCATGAACGACACCCTCACCAAGCCCCCATTGCCCGACCACTTGGCCATCGACGCCCGCAGCCCGCACCATGTGGCGGCGGTGTTTCAACACGACATTGGCATTCGCTTCAACGGCAATGAACGCACCGACGTCGAGGAGTACTGCATCAGCGAGGGGTGGATACGGGTGCCGGCCGGCAAAGCGGTGGACCGCAAGGGCCAGCCGCTGTTGATCAAGCTCAAAGGCCGTGTCGAGGTGTACTACCGCTGAACCTGCTCAGCGGCAGTGGCCCGGCAAAAGAGGCGTCAGGCTTATTTTTTGTGGCGTCGATCCGCCAGGCTTTTCTGAATCGCAATGATCTGTGCCGTGGCACTTTGCACCTGGTGGGCCAGCACGCGCATCTCGTCGGCCACGACGGCGAAACCGCGGCCAGCCGTGCCGGCGCGGGCGGCCTCCACCGACGCGTTCAGCGCCAGCAGGTTGGTTTGGTGCGCCACTTT
Organism: Rhizobacter sp.; assembly: GCA_021732645.1. Lineage (GTDB taxonomy): Bacteria > Pseudomonadota > Gammaproteobacteria > Burkholderiales > Burkholderiaceae_C > PBB1. The sequence continues at coordinate 34,335 of JAKFUQ010000194.1, forward strand.
CTGGATCGAGCCCACGATGTCGCCGATCGTCTTCAGGCTGTTGTCCATGAAGATGTTGCTCTCGATCTGATTGCGCTGGTTCTCTTCCTCGTGCTTCTGCAGTGAAATGTCGGCCAGCGCACCGACCACGCGCAGCGGCGTGCCATCGGCGGCACGCTTGGTCTGCCCACGGGCGCGGAACCAGCGGTACGTGCCGTCCTTGCAGCGCAGGCGGTATTCGACATCGTAGGGCGTGCGCCCCGTGCGGTCGGTGAGGTGGGCGGTGAAGGCGCCCACGACGCGTTCCAGGTCATCCGGGTGCAGCTTCGAGGCCCAGCTGTCCAGCACATCGGGGAATTCGGCCTCGGTCTCGTAGCCCAGCAGGCGGCGAAACTGTTGCGACCACCAGAACGCATTCTTCGGGTTCACCGGATCGCCGGCCACCACCTCCATGTCCCACAGACCTTCTTGCAGCATTTCGCGGCCGAGGTCGAAGCGGATCATCATGGTGTTGAGCATCTGGTCGTCTTGAACCGCGACGGTGATGTCGGTCAGCGATCCCGCCACACGCAGCGGTGAGCCGTCCGCCGTGCGGATGGTTTCGCCGCGGGCGCGGAACCAGCGGTAGCTGCGGTCGCGCATGGCCAGGCGGTACTTCACGTCGTAAGGCGTGCGCCCGCTGCGGTCGGCCAGGTGCTTGCCAAATGCGGTCAGCGTGCGCTCCTTGTCGTCGGGGTGCAGTCGGCTCGACCAGCTCGACAAGACGTTCGGGAAGTCCCGCTCGTTGCTGAATCCCAGCATCCGGCGGAACTGATCCGACCACCAGAACGGGTTGTCGGGGTTGGACGGATCGTCGGGGTTGATCTCCATGTCCCACAGGCCGTCGGAGGTGGCCATGCGCACCAGGTCAAAGCGGGTCTGCAGCGACGCGACCTGCTCGCCCAGCTCGGCCAGTTGCTGGGCCATGTCCTGCTCGCGCTCGCGTGCCTCGTTGAGTTGCGCCAGGGCCAGGTCTTGCTCAGCTGACGAGCCGAAAATTCGCTTCAGGACCGCGCTCATGCTTGTGTCTCCATCATGGAATGGGGCGTGCGACGAGGTGCTGGTTGACGACCAGCTTGCATCGCAGGCCCAGGGGCAAACGGTGGAATGGGTTTTGATGGTGGGTCTTCGGCAGTCGCGGCGGCTGACTTGAGCCCGGAACAACCCCCATCGAAAAAGCCATGGCTTGGCCTTTTCGCCGCCGTTGCAATGTGCGACAGTGCAAGACTGTTCGCGGTCGTTCGACCTCAAGCTTTCATTCGCAGGAGTAGCAAGATGATCAAGGTCAAGGATCTGCTCAAGAAGAAGCCGCAAAAGGCGATCTTCTCGGTGGCGTCAACCGATTCGGTGCAAACCGTTCTGGAAATGATGCTGGCCAACACCATCCGCTCGGTGGTGGTGCTTGATCAGGATCAACTGATCGGCATCGTCTCCGAGCGCGACTGCGCGCTGAAGGTGTTGTTTCGCAACCGCAAGGCTGCGGAAACCACCGCCGCCGACATCATGACGCGCGACGTGTTCACTGTCTCCGGTGAAGAAACCATCGACGCCTGCATGCTGATGATGTCGTCGAAGAACATCCGCCACCTGCCGGTGTGCGCCAACGGCAAGGTGGTGGGCATGGTGTCGGTCGGCGACGTGGTCAAGGAAGTGAAGAAGGCCGCCAAAGCCGCGGACCTGGCCGGAGAAGGGCGCGTGCCCATCTTTGCCGAAAGCGTGCCCAGGGGCCTCGCGGTGGGCGCGGTGATGAAGGTTGTC
>JAKFUQ010000058.1 GCA_021732645.1 Rhizobacter sp.
GGCCAGCATGGCGTGGCCACGGCCACCATCTGTGCGCGCTACGGCCTCGAATGCGTGGTCTACATGGGCAGCGAGGACGTCAAGCGCCAGTCGCCCAATGTGTACCGGATGAACCTGCTGGGTGCCACCGTGGTGCCGGTCGAATCGGGCAGCAAAACGCTGAAGGATGCACTTAACGAAGCGCTGCGCGACTGGGTCACCAACGTCGAGAACACCTTCTACATCATCGGCACCGTGGCCGGCCCGCACCCTTATCCGATGATGGTGCGTGACTTCCAGCGCGTCATCGGCGACGAGTGCCTGGTGCAGATGCCCGAGATGATCGGTGGCCAGCCTGATGCGGTGATTGCCTGCGTCGGCGGCGGCAGCAACGCGATGGGCATCTTCTACCCGTACATCGAACACACCGGCACGCGGCTGATCGGCGTCGAGGCGGCAGGCCTCGGCATCGAGACCGGTCGCCACGCGGCCTCGTTGTCGGCGGGCTCGCCCGGTGTGCTGCACGGCAACCGTACCTACCTGCTGCAGGACGCCAACGGCCAGATCATCGAGACGCATTCGGTGTCGGCCGGTCTGGACTATCCCGGCGTCGGCCCCGAGCACGCTTACCTGAAGGACATCGGCCGCGCCGAGTACGCAGCCATCACCGACGACGAGGCGATGGCCGCTTTCCATGTGCTGTGCCGCACCGAAGGCATCATCCCGGCGCTCGAATCCAGCCATGCGCTGGCCTATGCGATGAAGATGGCCCCAACGATGCGCAAGGACCAAAGCCTGCTGGTGAACCTGTCCGGCCGCGGCGACAAGGACATCGGCACGGTGGCCGATCTGTCCGGCGCAAACTTCTACTGTCGGCCCTCCTGCCGCGGTGAAACGGTGAAAAGCGGCGCTTCGCCAGTCAAGGGCCCGGAAACCACGAAAGCCAAAGCACCGTGAAAGCCCACGAATGAGCCGCATCGCCGCCACCTTCGAGGCGCTCCAGCGCGATCGGCGCAAGGCCCTGATCCCGTTCATCCACGCCGGTGACCCGCACGCCGAGAGCACGGTAGACATCCTGTGCGCGATGGCCGATGCCGGTGCCGATGTGATCGAACTCGGCGTGCCGTTTTCCGATCCGATGGCCGACGGCCCGGTGATCCAGAAGGCCGCCGAGCGCGCGCTGGCCAAGGGCATCGGCATGCCGCAGGTGCTCGACTACGTGCGCCGCTTCCGCGAGCGCAACAGCACCACCCCGGTGGTGCTGATGGGCTACGCCAACCCGGTCGAGCGCTACGGTGTTGACCGCTTCGTGGCCGATGCCAAGGCCGCGGGTGTCGATGGCGTGCTGGTGGTCGACTACCCGCCGGAAGAGTGCGAGGCGTTCGCCCGCACCTTGCACAGCCATCAGCTGGACCCAATCTTTCTGCTGGCGCCCACCTCGACGGTGCAGCGTATGAAGGACGTCGGCCGCATCGCCAGTGGCTACGTGTACTACGTGTCACTGAAGGGTGTGACCGGTGCCGGCCACCTCGACATCGGCGCCGTGGCCGACATGCTGCCGCGCATCCGCGAGCATGTGCATGTGCCGGTCGGTGTGGGCTTTGGTATCCGCGATGCGGCATCAGCGAAGGCCGTGGCCGCGGTGTCCGATGCGGTGGTCATCGGCTCGGCGCTGGTGCAGTTACTCGAACGCGAGACGCCGGACAATGCGCCTGCGGTGGCCGGCCGGTTCATTGCCGACATCCGCGTGGCGCTCGACACCCTGACAGGAGATCACGCATGAGCTGGCTCGAAAAACTGCTGCCCTCGAAGATCCAGCACACCGACCCGAACGAGCGCCGCACGGTCCCCGAGGGCCTGTGGGTCAAGTGTCCATCGTGCGAGACGGTGCTCTACAAGACCGACCTCGAACAGAACATCAACGTTTGCCCGAAATGCAGCCACCACCACCGCCTGAGCGCGCGGGCGCGGCTCGACGCCTTCCTCGACCCCGAAGGCCGCTACGAGATCGGCCAAGAGGTGGTGCCGGTCGACGCGCTGAAGTTCAAGGACAGCAAGAAGTACCCCGAGCGGCTGAAGGAAGCGCTCGAAGCCACCGGCGAGACCGACGCCCTGGTGGTGATGGGTGGCGCGATCCACAGCATCCCGGTGGTGGCGGCCTGCTTCGAATTCCAGTTCATGGGCGGCTCGATGGGCTCGGTGGTGGGCGAACGCTTTGTGCGCGGCGTCGAGACCGCCGTCGAACAGAAGACCCCGTTCATCAGCTTTACGGCCACTGGAGGCGCCCGCATGCAGGAAGGGCTGCTGAGCCTGATGCAGATGGCCAAGACGAACGCCGCGCTGACGCGTCTGGCGAAGGCGAAGCTGCCCTACATCAGCGTGCTGGCCGACCCGACGATGGGCGGTGTGTCGGCCAGCTTTGCCTTCATGGGCGATGTGGTGATTGCCGAGCCGAAGGCGCTGATCGGTTTCGCCGGCCCGCGCGTGATCGAGAACACCGTGCGCGAGAAGCTGCCCGAGGGCTTCCAGCGCGCCGAGTTTTTGCTGCACACCGGCGCGGTCGACATGATCGTGGATCGGCGTGAACTGCGCAGCTCGGTCGCCAAGATGATCGCGATGCTGCAGCGCCAGAGCGCCGACGCGATCGCCTGAGGCCGTGGGGCTTGCGCCTCACCGTGAACCGTTGTCTTCTCTTCCCACCACGCTGGCTGGCTGGCTGGCCCGTTGCGAACAGCTGCACCCGAAGGACATCGACATGGGTTTGCACCGTGTCGAGCAGGTGCGCGCGCGACTCGATCTGACATTTGCTGTGCCGGTGATCGCCGTGGCCGGTACCAACGGCAAGGGCTCGACCTGCGCGATGCTCGAATCGATCGCACTGCGTGCGGGCTATCGCGTGGGCCTGTACTCGAAGCCGCACCTGGTGCATTTCGAGGAGCGCTGCCGCGTCAACGGCGAGATGGTGAGTGCGGCGGCGCTGCTCCCGCATTTCGAGGCGGTCGAGCGCTCGCGCGGTGACATCGGGCTGACCTACTTCGAGTTCACCACACTCGCCATCGCGCGCTTGCTGTCGCAGGAACCCCTCGACCTCGTCATCCTCGAAGTCGGTCTTGGTGGCAGGCTCGACGCGGTCAATGTGTTCGACGCCGACTGCGCGGTGATCACCAGCATAGCCCTCGACCACCTGGAATACCTCGGCCCTGACCGCGAGTCCATCGGGCGCGAGAAGGCCGGCATCATGCGCGCCGGCCGCCCGGTGATCGTCAGCGACCCGGTACCGCCGCACAGCGTGATCGCCTACGCCCGCGAACTGGGTGCCGACCTGCGCCTCCTGGGCATCGATTTCAACCATGCGGGCGACCCGCAGCAGTGGGCCTGGGCCGGTCGCCACAAGCGCTACAACGGCTTGGCCTATCCGGGCTTGCGTGGTGCCAATCAACTCATCAATGCATCGGGTGCGCTGGCCGTGTTCGAAGCGCTCGGCGACCGGCTGCCCATCACGGCGCAGGCGGTGCGCCAGGGCTTCGCCATGCTCGACCTGCCGGGCCGCTTCCAGATCGTGCCGGGTCAGCCCACGCTGGTGCTGGATGTGGCGCACAACCCGCACGCGGTGGCCGCGCTGGCGCAAAGCCTCGACCGCATGGGTTTTCATCCGCGCACCCATGCGGTGTTCGGCGTCATGCACGACAAGGACATCACGGCGATCTTCCAACGCATGGCGCCGATGGTGGACAGCTGGTGTTTTACCGACCTGCCGACGGCGCGCGCCGCGACGGCCACGCAATTGCACACGCTGTTTGAATCGCTGGTGCCGAACTTGAAAAAGCCCGGTGTTGACGCGGTTGAGGTGTCGGAGCACAGCGACCCGCACACCGCGCTGACTCATGCGCTCACGCGCGCCAACCCGGCCGATAGAATCGTCGTCTTCGGGTCGTTTCTCACGGTGGGCGGCGTCCTCAAACACGGCCTGCCCCGGTTGGGCAGCGCGCACCGCCCCTGATTTTCCCCCGTACCGAACCCCCTGTACCGATGGCATTGCCCGACTTCTTCAAGCGCAGGCCCGCCGATGATGCGGTGCCCGGCCGCGTGGCTCGGCCCCTGAATGCGGTCGACTCGGCCGAGAAAGTGCGCACTCGCGCCCGCCAGCGCCTGATCGGTGCGGTGGTGCTGCTCACGGTGGGCGTGATTGGCTTCCCGCTGCTGTTCGAGTCGCAGCCGCGGCCGATCGCGGTGGACATTCCGATCGAGATTCCAAAGCCCGACGGCGTTCCCGCACTGTCCTTGCCTGCGGCGCGACCCGATTCGGTGGGCGCCCCCGAGTCCGCGGTGGCGTCGGGCGTCGTGACCCGCGATGCTCCTTCCGAGCCCATGCCTTCGGTGCAGGCGGAGGCGGCACCGGCCAGCGCGGCCGCTGCAGTGCCTGCCGTACCGGCTGTGCCCGATGGCAAGGCGGCTACCGTGTCGACGGCCCCGCCGGTGGCTGCTGCGATGAAACCGCCTGCGGCGCCCGAGCCTGCCGCCGCAGTGGCTGCATCGGCACAGGCCGCGTCTGCGGCCGAGCGTGTGGCTCGCTTTGTGGTTCAGGTGGGGGCGTTCACCGATCCGGCGGCGGTGCGCGATGTCCGCGCAAAGATGGAGAAGCTCGGCCTGAAAACCTACACCCAGGTTGCCGACACCACCGCCGGCAGGCGCACCCGAGTCCGCCTGGGCCCGTTCGACAGCCGCGCCGAGGCGGACAACGTGCGTGCCCGTGCGAAAAAGGTCGGCGTTGCGGCGGTGGTCCTGACGCTTTGATTCAGAACGATCGCGCGCGGCACGCCATCGCTGCGGATACCCTCGACGCATGACCGGCTCCTGGAACGCCGCCGACCTTGCGATGCTGGCCGTGCTGGTGCTGTCGATGGCGATCGGTGCATGGCGTGGGCTGGTGTTCGAGGTGATGTCGCTTCTGGGCTGGTTCGCGGCCTACCTGGCTGCACAGTGGTTCAGCGCGGCCGTCGCACCTCATGTGCCGATCGGTACATCAGGCTCGCCGCTGAACCTGGCGGCGACTTTTGTGTTGACTTTTATCGCTGCGCTGATCGTGTGGGGCCTGCTGACCAGGCTGTTGAAAATGTTGATCCATGCCACACCTTTGAGCGTGGTCGATCGCCTGCTGGGAGCGGCTTTCGGTGTCTTGCGCGGTGGGGTGGTGTTGCTGGTCGTGGTCGCCGTGGTGGCGCGCACACCGTGGGCCGAGTCACCCACCTGGCAGCGCTCGGCAGGTGCGGCGTGGTTGAAAGTTGTGGTGACGGGGTTGAAACCCATGCTTCCGGTGAACATCGCCAATCACCTGCGGCTGTGAGCCGACCCGGACCATCGACAATCACCGTGTTGTCGATCCGGCGTTGCCAGAGGCAGTGGCCGGAAATTGTTTGAACCGGGAGTGATTACATGTGCGGCATCGTCGGGGTGATCTCCAAAGCGCCCGTCAACCAGTTGATCTATGACGCTTTGTTGCTGCTGCAGCACCGCGGCCAGGACGCCGCTGGCATCGTCACGATGCAAGACTCGCGGTGCTACATGCACAAGGCGCGTGGCATGGTGCGCGACGTGTTCCGCACCCGCAACATGCGCGGGCTGCCGGGCTCGGTGGGTCTGGGCCAGGTGCGTTACCCCACCGCTGGCAATGCCTACAGCGAGGAAGAGGCGCAGCCCTTCTATGTGAACGCGCCGTTCGGCATCGTGCTGGTGCACAACGGCAACCTGACCAATGCCCCGGCGTTGACGCGCGAGCTGGCCGGCATCGACCGCCGCCACATCAACACCGACAGCGACACCGAGGTGCTGCTCAACGTGCTGGCGCACGAACTGGAGGTGGCGGCGCGCGACTTGCCGCTGTCACCCGACATCGTCTTCAAGGCGGTGGCGGCCGTGCACAAGCGGCTGCAAGGTTCTTATGCGGTGGTGGCACTGATCGCGGGCTACGGATTGCTGGCATTTCGCGACCCGTTCGGCATCCGCCCGCTGTGTTTCGGTGAGGGCAGCACGCCCGACGGCCGGCAGGTGATGGTGGCCAGCGAGTCCGTCGCGCTGGAGGGTACCGGCCATGTGCTGACCCGCGACGTGGCGCCGGGCGAGGCGATTTTCATCACGCCCGAAGGACAGGTGCATGCACAGCAGTGCGCCGAGAACCCGAGCCTGCACCCGTGTATGTTCGAATATGTCTACCTGGCACGGCCCGACTCGATCATGGACGGCATCTCGGTCTACCAGGCGCGGCTCAACATGGGCGAAACGCTGGCGCAGCGGCTGATCTCGACGATGCCGCCGAGCGAGATCGACGTGGTGATCCCGATCCCCGAATCGAGCCGGCCGTCGGCCATGCAGCTCGCACAAAAGATCGGCAAGCCCTACCGTGAGGGCTTCGTGAAAAATCGGTATGTCGGGCGGACATTCATCATGCCGGGGCAGGGCGTGCGCAAGAAATCGGTGCGCCAGAAGCTCAATGCGATCGGCGTGGAATTCAAGGACCGCAATGTGCTGCTGGTCGATGACTCCATCGTGCGCGGCACCACTTCGAAAGAGATCGTGCAGATGGCACGCGAGGCCGGTGCGCGCAAGGTGTTCATGGCCTCGGCCGCGCCGCCGGTGCGCTTCCCGAATGTGTACGGCATCGACATGCCCACCCACAGCGAATTGGTGGCGCACAACCGCAGCGTCGAGGAAATCCGCCAGTTCATCGGTGCCGATGCGCTGATCTACCAGGACGTGAACGCCATGAAGCGGGTGGTGGGGGCGCTGAACCCGCTGGTCGGCGGCTTCGAGGCCTCGTGCTTCGACGGGGATTACATCACCGGCGACATCTCCGTGGCCGATTTCGATGCGATTGCCACCCAACGACGCTCGCAGCGCGAAGAAGAAGACGCGCCTGACCGCTCGCGGCTGGCTCTGCAAAGCGCGGCGGAGCAGGCCTGATGGCCGACAAGAAGAGCATCCCCCGTGTCGACCTGCCCGACGGGTTGCACATCGACACGCTGGCGGTGCGTGAGGGCCTGCCACGCACGCAATGGGGCGAGAACTCCGAGGCGCTGTTTCTGACCAGCAGCTTCGTTTCGCCCGATGCCGCCACCGCGGCTGCGCGCTTTGCGAACGAGGAAGAGGCTTTCATCTATTCGCGCTTCACCAACCCAACGGTGACGATGTTCGAGCGGCGTCTCGCTGCACTCGAAGGCACCGAGGCGTGCATCGCCACCTCCAGCGGCATGGCGGCCATCTTGCTGACGGCGATGGCGCTGCTGAAGGCGGGCGACCATGTGATCTGCTCGCGCAGCGTGTTCGGCACGACGATCACCTTGCTGGGCCGCGAGTTCGCGAAGTTCGGCGTGGAGACCACCTTCGTTTCGCAAACCGACGTGGCGCAATGGCGTGCTGCCGTGCGGCCGACGACGAAGCTGCTGTTTGCCGAGTCACCGACCAATCCGTTGACCGAGGTGTGCGACATCCGCGCCCTGGCCGATGTGGCGCATACGGCGGGCGCGCTGCTCGCGGTCGACAACTGCTTTTGCACGCCCACCTTGCAGCGGCCGATGGCCTACGGTGCCGACCTGATCATTCATTCGGGCACCAAGTACCTTGACGGGCAGGGTCGCGTGGTCGCTGGCGCAGTCTGTGGAGGCGAGCAACTGATCAACGACAAATTCGTGCCGGTGATGCGCAGCGCGGGCATGACGCTGTCGTCGTTCAATGCCTGGGTGGTGTTGAAGGGGTTGGAAACCTTGTCGATCCGCATGCAGGCACAAAGTGCGCGTGCGCTGAAATTGGCGAGCTGGCTGGAGCAGCAGCCGCAGATCGAGCGCGTTTTCTACCCCGGGCTGACGTCGCATCCACAGCACGCACTCGCCATGGCGCAGCAGTCGGGCAGGGGCGGGGCGGTGCTGTCCTTCGTGGTGCAGCCGCGTGCGCCTGGCGATGCGGCGGCCGCCCGCTTGAGCGCCTTCCATGTGATCGACAGCACCCGTGTGTGCTCAATCACGGCCAACTTGGGTGACACCAAGACCACCATCACCCACCCGGCCAGCACCTCGCACGGCCGGCTGAGCGAAGAGCAACGCCAGGCGGCTGGCATCACGCAGGGCCTGGTGCGCGTGTCCGTGGGCCTCGACGATGTGGACGACCTGAAGACCGACCTGCTGCGCGGCCTGCACTCCCTCTGAGCCTGTCCTCAACCCGCCTGACCGATGACCCGAAAAGTTCGCACCCGCATCGCGCCGTCACCGACCGGCTTTCTCCACCTGGGCACCGCCCGCACGGCCTTGTTTTCCTGGGCCTACGCGCGCCATCACGGCGGCGACTTCATCTTGCGTGTGGAAGACACCGACGAGGCCCGGTCGACGCAAGAGGCGGTCGATCAGATCATCGCGGCGATGAAGTGGTTGAACCTGGACCACGACGAAGGCCCGTACTTCCAGATGCAACGGCTGGCCCGCTACCGCGAGGTGATCGGCCACATGCTGAACGACGGCACGGCATACCGCTGTTATTGCACGCCGGCCGAGCTCGACGCGATGCGCGAGGCCCAGCGTGCGCGCGGTGACAAGCCGCGCTACGACGGCCGCTGGCGACCCGAGCCGGGCAAGGCGCTGCCGGCCATTCCCGAGGGCGCCCGCCCGGTGATCCGCTTTCGCAACCCGATCGACGGCACGGTGACCTGGGATGACATGGTGAAGGGCAGCATCACCATTTCGAACGCCGAACTCGATGACCTCGTGATCGCGCGCCCGGGTGCCGATGCCGACACGTTGATCGGCACGCCGACCTACAACTTCTGCGTCGTTGTCGACGACTGGGACATGCAGATCAGCCACGTGATCCGTGGCGATGACCATGTCAACAACACGCCGCGCCAAATCAACATCCTGCGTGCCTTGGGCGCCGAGTTGCCCGTCTATGGCCACGTCCCGATGATCCTCGGACCCGACGGCGACAAGTTGTCGAAGCGCCACGGCGCGGTCAGCGTCACGGAGTACGAGAGCGCCGGCTACCTGCCCGAGGCGATGCTCAATTACCTGGCGCGCCTGGGCTGGAGCCACGGTGATGACGAGCTGTTCAGCCGCGAACAACTGGTGTCGTGGTTTGACGGACAGCACCTGGCGAAAAGCCCGGCGCAGTGGGATGCAGCCAAGCTCAACTGGGTCAATGCGCATCACCTCAAGGCCTTGCCTGACGAGGTGCTGGCCGGGCATGTCGTGGCGCGGTGTGCCGAGCGCGGCATCAAGGTCGTGGCCGATGCGCAGCTGGGCCGCATGTGCGCGCTGTTCAAGGACCGCTGCGCCACGACGGTCGAGCTGTGCGACTGGCTGGCCATGTATTTCGCAGACGTTGCGCCCAGCGATGCCGACCGCAGCACGCACGTCACCGATGCCGTGCGGCCCGCGCTGCTGAGTCTGCGCGATCGTTTCACGGAGATCGAGTGGACGAAGCCCGCGATCAGCGCGGCCATCAAGGAGGCCATCACCGCGCACGGGCTGAAAATGCCGCAGTTGGCGCATGCGGTGCGTGTGCTGGTTTGCGGTCGCGCGCAAACACCGTCGATCGACGCCGTGCTCGAGCTTTTCCCGCGTGATACGGTGCTGGCGCGGTTGAAGATCGGGTGATTTTCTGGCTATACTCTTGGTCTCGCTTGAACAGCGCGAAGCGACGCAGAAATTGACCTTTGCGCCGCTTTCCCGGCTTGAGTCAGTGGCAGCATCAGCTGACAGCAAACGGGGGTATAGCTCAGCTGGGAGAGCGCTTGCATGGCATGCAAGAGGTCAGCGGTTCGATCCCGCTTACCTCCACCAACAACAGGCATTGCATCGCCGGTTGAAGGCGGCGCGCAGTTCAAGACACGACGCGGGATTTGTCCCCTTCGTCTAGAGGCCTAGGACACCACCCTTTCACGGTGATTACAGGGGTTCGAATCCCCTAGGGGACGCCAAGCTTGAGCGCAGCTTGGGGCACACTCTGAAAAGAGAACGCCGAATTTTCGCTTCGCACAATGTGCGTCGTTTTTGCGTATTGGAGTGGTAGTTCAGTTGGTTAGAATACCGGCCTGTCACGCCGGGGGTCGCGGGTTCGAGTCCCGTCCACTCCGCCAACTATCAAGCAAACACGGGGGCCGAATTTCAAAATTCGGCCCCCGTGTTTGTTTTCTACGTACATTTCTGCCTGCATTGGAAGGCACGCTTTGGTCGTGTTCACGTGTAGTGCGTCGGAGGTGACTGCAAGGGCGCGAAACCTACGGCGAAGCTGATCGCCTGCCCGCAGGCCGACCGCCGTCTTGGCAGGTCGCCGATGCGGCGGCCTGATGTACCCTGCTGCATGAACGACACCCCCACCCCTCCCGATACCAAGACATCGCTGGGCAGCCTGCATGATCTTGCTGTGGCGATCGAGCCTGAGCCGGAACCCGGCGTCGAGGCCGAGCGCGAACGCGTGTTGCTGCACATGCCAGTCGATGTGCGCAGCCTGTCGCTCGCTGTCCTCGCCGGCTTGGCGGTGTTGTATGCGATGCAGTGGGCCAGTGTGGTGCTGATTCCGCTGATGCTGGGGGTGACGGTCAGCTATGCGCTCAGCCCTCTGGTCGACCGACTCGAACGCGCACGGCTGCCGCGCGCGGCCGGTGCGGGGCTGCTGTTGCTGTCCATCGTGGGCGGCATCGGCTCGACACTGTATTCTTTGAGTGACGATGCCACCGCGCTGATCGAGTCGCTGCCAGGTGTGGCCCAGAAGATCCGTCAGACAGTGCGCGCCAACCAAAGTCCGTCACCGTCGACCCTCGACAAGATGCAGAAGGCGGCGGCCCAGTTGGAACAGGCCGCCCAGGAAGGCGGCCTCACCGGGCCAACCACGACGCGCGGCGTCACCCGGGTGCGCGTCGAGCGGCCGCAATTCGACATCAAGGATTACCTCTGGACCGGCACCTTGGGCCTGGCTGCATCGCTTGGGCAGGCGATGATGGTGCTGTTCATTAGCTTCTTCCTCATGGCGTCTGGCAACACCTTCCGTCGCAAGCTGGTTCGGATCGTAGGGCCCACCCTCGCGCGCCGCAAGATCACGGTGCAGGCGCTCGACGAGATCACTGACCAGATGCAGCGCTACCTGCTGGTGCAGGTCGTCGTGAGCCTAGGCGTTGGCGTGGTGACCTGGCTCGCGTTTCTGGCCATGGGCGTGGAGCATGCGGCGGTGTGGGGCGTCGCTGCCTGCGTGCTGAATTTCGTGCCGTACATCGGTTCGATCGTCATCACCGCGGCCTCGGCGATGGTCGGTTTCGTTCAGTTCGCCAGTGTCGACATGGCGCTGGCAGTGGCCGGCGTGTCCTTGCTGATCCACACCGTGTCCGGCCACCTGATCACGCCGTGGCTGACCAGCCGCACCTGCCAGATGAATGCGGTGGCGGTGTTCGTCGGCGTACTGGCGTTCGGCTGGCTGTGGGGGATCTGGGGGCTGCTGCTGGGTACGCCCATGCTGATGATGGTCAAGACCGTTTGCGACCGCGTCGAAGACCTCAAGCCGATAGGCGAGTTGCTCGGCGCCTGACTGGCGGGCAATTGAGCCCAAGGCATCTCGCGATCGCTTGGGCGCACGAAGATGCGCCCGTCCTCCTTGGGGTAGTCGAGAGCACCCTTCGGCCAGCAGGTTAAAGCAGTCCATCGTCTGCCAGCGCACAGACCCAAGCATTCGTGGTTGCAAACCTGAAAGAGTGGCAGGGCAGGTCCTGCAGCGCTGCGAGGAATCGAATGAATCAAGATCAACTGTGGGGGCCAAGCTCCATATTCGACGCAGCGTTGTTGATCGGGGCAAACGCTGCCAGGTCGCAGCGTCTGAATACACCCATGATGGGCGCCGTTCAGCAGCTCTCACAGGTTCAAAGCGAGGTGGCATCGCAGTCCGTTCACGCTTGCTGCTTCGCCCAAAGCCGCGCCAGGTCGTTGGCGATGCGCGGAAATTCCTGCTGCAGATGCACCGGGTGTAGGCCCATGGGGAGTGCATTCAACCTGTTGTGGGTGTGGCCCAAAACGCTCTCGTCCTCGGGACGCGGGGAGCGACGCTCCCAGATATGACCTGCCGCTTTGACCTTGACGAAAGATTCACTGCTTTCTGGCATGGCAACCCTCCCTTGGCATGCGCCGAAGGGCGCAGCGTCAGCAAAGTGTTTCAGGAGGCAGGGAATCCGTCCGGGGGCTTCCGAACATTGCGCCACCGCACGTTGACTCTTCTAGCGAACCCGCCGCTTGCCGCAGCACCTGCGCCGAGTTCCTCAGCGCGGCGACCTCGTTGTCGGCCATCTGCGGCAGCAGCACCTGCGTGCCGCCCTGCGCCGACACCACGGTCGGTAACGACAGCGCCACGCCCTGCAGACCCAGCGCTGCAGTGTCGATCTGCACGCGCGACACGGTGAGCACGCGCCGCTCGCCGCGCAACAGGCAGCGCAGCAGGCTGGCGGTCACCAGGCCGATGGCGTGGTTGGTGGCACCTTTGCGCCGAATGACTTCATAGGCAGCCTCGCGCACCTCGCGCGCCAGCCGTGCCTCAGTCGCCTGCGACCAGCCTGGCCACTGCCGCACCGGCACGCCGCCCACCTGGGCGCCCGACCACAGCACCACCTCGCTGTCGCCGTGTTCGCCCACCACCTGAGCGTGAATCGAATTGGCCGCCGTGCCCAGTTCGCGCCCCATCATCTGTCGCAAGCGCGCCGTGTCGAGCATGGTGCCGGTGCCCAGCACGCGCTCCGGCGGCAGGCCGCTGGTCTGCTGCATCACCAGCGTCAGCACATCCACCGGGTTGGTCACCACCACCACCGTGCCTGTGAAGCCGACCAGACTGCGGCCGATGTCGGCCACCACGCGGGCGTTGTCTCGCAGCAGGCCCAGACGCGTCTCGCCAGGGCGGCTGTTGCGGCCGGCAGCGATCACCACCACCTCGCACTGGCGCATCTCGTCCAGTGCGGCCGTACGCACTTCGCAGTCGGGGTAGTAGGCAGCGCCGTGCACCAGGTCCATGGCCTCGCCCTCGGCGCGCGCCATGTTCAAGTCGTGCAACCACAGTGCACTGGCCGCACCAGACAACAGGGTCGAGACCGCAACGCTGGTGCCCACCGAGCCGGTGCCAATGATGCCAACGTGTTTGTTCATGGCGCCCCGCCGTCAAAGTGAATGAACCACGATAAAGCCAGCCCGCTGCCCGGCCGACCCGTGGAAACTGTGCGGGCGCCCTGAACCCAACCGATCACCGCGCCAGTGAGCGCTGACCCAACGACACAGCACCGGCGATTCCGACACCGTGACCGGGCGCCGTGGCACCACTTGCAGCTTGAACTCAGCGCCAAATGTCCTTCGCTGCTTCTGGGTCATGTCTCCCGTCCAGGTGCATTCCACCTATCGACGCGCTCGTGGAAATTAGACCAGCCCATACACCGGTCAGCGACGCCGAAGTTCAAATGATCGCTGTGATCGTGTCCTGAGTTTGTTGGGCAGCGCACAGACTTTGTAGTGCACCTGCGACCACATCAGCTGACGATGACAGCGCGCACGCCAGCGTCCCTACCGCCGCAAACCACAGAGGGCATGGGTGGAGCGGAGGCGACCGAGGCAGCATTGCGCATTTCCGAGGCGCGTTACCGCCGACCCTTTGAAACAGCGCAGAACGGCGTTCTCATCATCAACTCCGCCACGGCACAGATCGAGGACGCGAACCCCTACCTCGTGAACCTGCTGGGCTACACGCATGGCGAGTTGGTGGGCAAGAAGCTGCGGGAGGTCGGCGCACTGGCCGACGTCGAGCGCTGCAAGGCGATGTTTGCGAAGCTGCAGGCGAAAGGTTATGTCCGCTACGACGACCTGCCACTCAAGACGCGCGGCGGCGCCTTCCTCAACGTCGAGTTCGTGAGCAATACCTGCGATTACAACGGCGTGCTGGTGATGCAATGCAACATCCGTGACATCACTGGCCTGCGCCGGGCCGAGGCTGCCAACGCCGCCAAGAGCGCCTTCCTGGCCAACATGTCCTGAGATTCGCACCCCGCTGGGCGCCATCACCGGCATGGCGTACCTTATTCGCCGTTCGCAGGTGACGCCGCAGCAGGCCGACTGGCTGACCAAGCTCGAACTGGCTGCACAACATCTGCTGGAGCTCATCAATGCCGTGCTGGACCTGTCCAAAATCGAGTCTGGCAAGTTGGCGCTGCACGAGACGCAGGTGAGCCTGCCGCGCATCGCCGCCCACGTGGTGTCGATGCCGCAACGGGCCGCCAGTTGACGCTCAACGTCGAGATACGGCCTATGCCGCAGGGCCTACTCGGTGACGCGGCGCGGCTGCAGCAGGCCTTGCTCAACTATGCAGCCAATGCCGTCAAGTTCACCCATGGCGGCACGGTGACATTGCGCGCCGCCGGTGTTGAAGACACGCACGCAAGCGCGTTGCTGCGCTTCGAGGTGCAGGACACCGGCATCGGCATCGCGCCGGAGGTGCTCCCGCGCCGTTTCAGAGCTTTCGAGCAGGCTGACAACTCAACCACCCGCCAGTACGGCGGTACCGGCCTGGGCAGCACGTTTTGGTTCGCGGCTGCCCAGGTGCTTGTGGTCGATGAAGACGAAGTCAATCGAGTGGTGACGCTGGCCCTGATGGCCACTGCTCTGCCGCACACCGAGGCCATGGCCGATGGCCTAGAAGCGTTGCGCAGGGCAGCCCTGAACCCCTACGACCTGATCCTGATGGACGTGCACATGTCGGACCTCGACGGCCTGGAGACCACCCGGCGCATGTGCGACCTTCCTGGCTGTGCTGCCACGACGAGCGTGGTGCTGACCGCCAACGTCTTCGCCGAAGACCGCCGCCGTTGCCTGGAAGCAGGAATGGACGACTTTCTGACGAACCCTGTGGTTCCCGAACCGCTGTTCGAGACCGTGATGCGCTGGCTGCTGCGAGCGCGGGCAGCGGTGCGCGGCTGTTCAGACCTGCCACCTGAAACGGTGCAGTGACTGTGTCAAGGTCGGCGTGTTGAATGCGATCGAAATCGGCCTGCAATGATGTTTCTTCAAAGCCGCAAGCCAACGTCGATCAAGGCTTTGCTGTGAGCTCCGTTGACTGGCCCCCCACCGACATCGCCGCCACCAAGGTGCGCACGTTGTACTCGAACATTTTCAGGTAGGTGTCGGCCTCGGTACCCGGTGCTGACAGCGCATCGGAGTACAGCTTGCCACCGACTGCCAGACCGGCTTCGCGGGCGATGCGCTCGATCAGCCTGGGGTCGCTGATGTTTTCCACCAGCATGGCGCTGGCCTTGGCATTGCGAGCCTGTCGCACGATGCGGGCCACGACTTCGGCCGAGGGCTCGCTGCCGGTGGTCCAGCCACGTGGAGCGATGAAGGTGATGCCGTAGGCGGCGGCGAAATAGCCGAAGGCATCGTGCGAGGTGATGACGCGGCGGCGCTCGGCGGGCAGGGCAGCGATGCGGGCGCGGGTGTCGCGGTCGAGCGCCGTCAGGCGCTGCTGGTAGGCGACGGCGCGGGCTTCAACCTCGGCGGCGCGCGCCGGGTACTTGGCAGACAGCGCAGTCACCAGCGCTGCGCGGATGTTGTCGGCGTAGCGCATGCCATGGGCGAGGTCTTGCCACGCGTGGGGGTCGGCACCGCCGGACAACTGGCGTGTCGCCACGCCCCGGCTCGCCACCACGAGGGTGCCGCGGTAGCCCGACGCCGCAATCAGCCGGTCGATCCAGCCTTCGAAGCGCAGTCCGTTGGTGATGACGACGTCGGCACCTGCCACGCGACGCACGTCGGACGGCGTGGGTTCGAACACATGCGCGTCGGCGTTCGGGCCGACCAGTGCGCTCACCTCGACCGCATTGCCGCCGACCTCGCGGGCGATGTCGGCCAGCACCGAGAAGGTGGCAACCACCTTGAGCACTGGCGAGGCCGCTGCATCAGCGGCCTGCGCCACGTGCCACGGCGTGAACGCGGTGCCCGCAGCGGCGCTGCCGAGGCCGCACAAAAACCGGCGCTGGAACGCTCGCCGCGTCGAATTGAATTCCATCGTCATGCCTTTCGGTGCGCCCGCTGCGACAACTGCCGCGCGAGCAGGCTGTCGCGCCGACCGAGCAGCAGCGACAGCACATAAAAACTCCCTGCCACCAGCACGATGGCCGGGCCGGACGGCAGGTTGGCGTGGTACGACAGCAGCAGCCCGCCCCAGCCACTCAGCACGGCGAACAGCGCAGCCACTGCGGCCAGGCTCCACACCTGCGCCGCCCAGAAGCGCGCGGCGGTGGCCGGCAGCATCATCAGGCCGACCGCCATCAGCGTGCCCAGCGCCTGGAAGCCGCCCACGAGGTTCAGCACCAAAAACGTCAGGAACACACCGTGCACCCACGCCCCGGCATGGCCCAGGTGACGCAGGAAGCCGGGATCGAAACACTCGACCACCAGTGGCCGGTAGACCAGCGCCAGCGCCAACAGGCTGGCACTCGTGATGCCGGCAATCAGCAGCAGCGAGGCGTCGTCGACCGCCAGCACGGTGCCGAACAGCACGCGCATCAAATCGACGCTGTTGCCACGCATCGAGATGATCATCACGCCCGCGGCCAGCGCGATCAAATAGAAGGCCGCGAAGCTGGCGTCCTCGCGCTGCGGCGTCAGCCGCGCGACCAGACCGGCCAGGCCCGCCACCACGACGGCGGCCACGAAGCCGCCGATGCTCATCGCCCACAGCGAGAAGCCGAACATCACGAACGCGATCGCCGCGCCGGGCAGCAGCGCGTGCGCGATCGCATCGCCGACCAGGCTCATCCGGCGCAGCACCAGCAGCGTGCCGATCGGCCCGCAGCTCAGGCCCAGCGCCAGGCAAGCGACCAGCGCGCGGCGCATGAAGCCGAACTCGACGAAGGGCTGGATCAGCAGCGCATTCAGCGTGGCCAAAAGCGTCATGACGGCAGCCTTGGTTCAGTGACCGCATGCGGCGCCGCGCACCAGTCGGCGTGCTCGTCCCATTGCTCGGCCATCTGCTGTGCGCGCATCAGGTGCTTAGTCACCAGCACCTCGTTCGTCGGGCCGTGCGCCACGCATTCGCGCGCCAGCAGCAGCGACAGCGGAAAGTGCTCGCGCACCTGCGCCAGGTCGTGCAGCACCGCGATCACGGTGCGGCCTTCGGCGTGCCAGTGCTGCACCAGCCGCATCAGGTCGGCGGTGGTGCGGGTGTCGATGGCGTTGAACGGCTCGTCGAGCAGGATCACCGGCGCGTCCTGCATCAGCACTCGCGCGAACAGCACGCGCTGGAACTGGCCGACCGACAGCTCCGAGATCAGCCGATCTTCGAAGCCGATCAGCCCGACCAGCGTCAGCGCGCGCAACGCGGCCTGCCGCTGCGCCGCCGTGGCACCGCGGAACCAGCCGGTGCGCGGCCAGGCGCCGAGCATCACCACATCGAGCACGCCCAGCGGAAAGCTGCGGTCGATGCCCGACTGCTGCGGCAGATAGGCCAGCCCACCGCGCGTCAGGCCACCGGTGCGCACGCGGCCGGTGCTGGGTTGCACGCGGCCGGTCAGCGCGTCCAGCAGCGAGCTCTTGCCGGCACCGTTGGGGCCGATCACCGCGGTGAGCGAGCCCGGCTCGAAGCGGCAGCTGACGTGGTGCACGGCGGGGTGCTGGCGGTAGCTGACCGTCAGGTCTTCGACCGCGATGGCCGGCGGCGAAACTGACAGCGTCTCGGCGCTCACGCCCATGGCTGAAGAGACGGCATTCATGGCGTGCCTGACAGCGCCCAGGCGACGGCCGCCCACAGCAAGGCGCTGAGCGCGACCGCACCGGCCAGCCGCAGCGGTGCTGCGCTCATCAGCAAGCTGGTGCGCGGCTTGCCGATCGCGCTCGCCTGCGGCGGTGGGGCCGCGTACGCGTGTGTGCCGTGGTCGTGGCCGGCCTCGTGACGGTGTGCATGCCCGTGATCGTGGGCATGCCCATGAGCATGCTCGTGTGCGGGTACTTGCCCTGGTGTGCTGATGAGCACCGAGTCGGGCGCATGGGCGTCCTGATGCGACAGATCGGCTTTCATGCAGGCTCCCCGGCAACGCAATTGGCGCAACGCCCGCGCAGCGTCAGGTCGTGGTGCTGCACCTCGAAGCCCGGCGGCGCCAGGTTGTTCATTGGGCCGGGGCAGGCGTGGATCGGAAAGACGCGATCACAGGCGGTGCAATGGAAATGATGGTGGTGCTGGGGCGCGGCGTCCGCGTGCGGTGCGCGGGCGTGATGCGACGTTTTGTGCGCCCCGTGTTCATGGACGGTGGCCGCCAACGCCTTTTCGTTCGCAGCGATCTCGAAGCGCGGCGGCTGCCCTGGCAGCTCCACGCGGACGATCTGCCCGGCGTCCTGCAAACCCTTGATCTGCCGGTAGACGGTCGACAGGTTCAGGCGGGGCACCGCAGCCTTGGCCTGTTCCAGCAAATCCTGCGGGCTCAGCGCCTGGCCGCTGCGTGCGAGGGCATCGACGACGGCCTGTCGTTGGCGGGTGTGGCGCTCCATCACCCGATGCTAATGCAATTGCATTGGCATTAGTGTTGGGGCTGACCCTGGCCTTGCGTCTTGGAGCCCTGGCGCGCCCGTCAGGCGTCGTCGAACGGCGCGGCCTCGCGCAGCGCGTCTGCGGCGCTCTTCGCTTGCGCATCCCAGCCCCGCTGCTGTCGCAGGGCCCGCGCTTCCTCGCGCTCCTGAGCGAACAGTTCTTCCAGCTGCTGCCGGCCGGTTTTGGCATTGGCGACGCGCCAGGCTTCGTCGCGCCAGTGCGGTGCGGCCGCAGCGAGTTGCGCCAGGTTGTGACGGCGGAAGCGCAGTGCCAGTGTGCGCGCCTGGTGGGGTTGCCAGCCCATCGTCTCCAGCACGCTGCGCGCGCTCATCAACGCCGAGTCCAGCGTCTCGCGCTCGATCAGCGCCACGCCCAGGTCGCGCAGCGCGTAGTAGTGCTGCACATTGCGCGCGCGGGCGATCACGGTGAGCTGCGGGAAGTGCTCGCGGGCGATCTCGGCCACCTTCAGGTTCTGCGTCACGTCGTCGATCGCCAGCACCAGCACGCGCGCGCTGCCGGCACCGGCGGTGCGCAGCAGGTCGAGCCGCGTCGCGTCGCCGTAGAACACGCGCCAGCCGAACTTGCGCAACGCCTCGACGGCTTCGGCGTCGTGATCGAGCACCGTGGCCTTCAGACCGTTGGCATACAGCAGGCGACCGACGATCTGCCCGTAGCGGCCGAAGCCGGCGATGATGATGGGCGCCTCCTGCGGCTCGTTGATTTCGGGCATCGGCGTGCCTTGCGACAACACCTTGCGCTCCAAGCGCGGCGCGATCACCCGGTCGGCGAACACCAGCAGCAGCGGGCTCAGCAGCATCGACAGCGCCACGGTGGCGATCAGCAGCGACGACGCGCCGGTGCTGATCACGCCCGCCTGCGCCGCCGCCTGGAACACGACGAAGCCGAATTCGCCGCCCTGCGCCAACAGGATGATGAACACCGGCCGCTCCAGCACCGGCAACTTCATCAGCCGCGCCATGGCCCACAGCACCAGCGCCTTCAGCGCGAGGAAGCCGACCAGCAGCAGTGCGACCAGCCCTGGCTGCTGCAGCACCACCGCGAAGTCGATCGTCATGCCGACCGCCATGAAGAACAGGCCGAGCAGCAGGCCTTTGAACGGCTCCAGATCGGTTTCCAGCTCGCGCCGGTATTCGCTCTCGGCCAGCAGCACGCCGGCGAGGAAGGCACCGAGCGCCATTGACAGCCCGACCGACTGCATCAGCGCGGCGGTCGCGACCACGAGCAGCAGCGCCGCGGCGGTGAAGATTTCGGGCGTCGCGCTGCCGGCGATCCAGCGCAGCGCGGGGCGCAGCAGCAGCCGGCCACCGAACACGATCGCCGCGATCACCGCGATCGCCTTGCCGGCGGCCAGCCAGCCGCTGGTGCTGCCGGCGGCCTCCGGGCTCGCGCTGCCGGCTGCGTGCACCGCCAACAAAGGCAGCAGCGCCAGGATCGGGATCGCCGCCACGTCCTGCAGCAGCGCAACACTCAGCACGCTCTGACCCGAAGTGGTCGGCGTCAGGTTGCGCTCGGCCAGCACCGCCAGGCCGATCGCGGTCGACGACAGCGCGAGGCCCAAGGCCGCTACCAGCGCCAGCCGCCCCTCACTGCCCGCGGCCATGCCGACGCCGACCATCAGCGCCGCCGAGCCGAACAACTGCACACTGCCCCAGCCGAAGATCGGCTTGCGCAGCCTCCACAACCGTTGCGGTTCGAGTTCCAGGCCGACCAGAAACAGCATCAGCACGACGCCGAATTCAGCGAAGTGCAGGATGTCCTGCGGGTCGGTGACCAGCTTCAGCCCCCATGGCCCGATGACGATGCCGGCCGCGAGGTAGCCGATGATCGCGCCCAGCCCCAGCAGCCGCGCCAGCGGCACCGCCAGCACCGCGGCGGCCAGGTAGACCAGGGCGGCGCTGAGCCAGCTCGTGTGCTCCATCAGGCGGCCTTGCTCGTCAATGCCTTGGCGATTGCCGGTGTGGCATCGCTCGGGCGCGCCAGCGGCGGGACCACGCAGGCGGGGCACTCGGCCAGGTCGGCCAGCTCCGGCCAATCGGGGTAGCTCGCCAGCCGCTGCGCGTACACCGTCGCGTGCGCGTCCAGCTCGGTGTCGCCGACGCGGTGCGCGCCGTGCAGTAGCAGCGGCGCCAGGAAGCGCATGCCGCACAGCGTGGCCGTCTGCTCGTAGGGCGGCAGGAAGGCATCGAAGAAGTAGCGGTTGTGGCCGCTCGGGTGGTAGGCCTCCTCGGGGCTACCGGTGGAGGCGACCAACCACAGCGGCTTGCCGGCCAGCGCATGGCCGCCCGGCCCATAGGCCCAGCCGAAACCGAGCACCTCGTCGAGCCACAGCTTCATCAGCGGCGGCATGCCGTACCAGTGGATCGGGTGCTGCCACACCACCAGCTGTGCGGTGCCGAGCAGCGATCGTTCGGCTTGCACGTCGATCAGGTAATCGGGGTACAGCGCGTAGAGGTCACGCACGACGATGCGCGCTGCCGATGCACCGGCGTCTACCGAACCAGCGGCGCCGATCGCCCGCAGCAACCGCTGGTTGATGCGCGACTGCTCGAGCGCCGGATGGGCGACGAGCACCAGCACCTCGGGGGCAGGGGATACGGAATTTTTGGAGGACGCCATGGCAGATCCAGGTGAAGCAAGCAAAGGAGGCGCCAGCTGCCCGCAAACCGCAGGCCAGCCCCAACCCACCGGTAACATAACGTGATTCAGGGAGGCAGGAGTCGAGCATGCCGGTGATCGTGGTCGCCAATCCGAAGGGTGGCGTGGGCAAGAGCACGCTGTCCACCAATGTCGCGGGCTACTTCGCGTCGCGGGGCAAGGCCGTGATGCTGGGTGACATCGATCGCCAGCAGTCGGCGCGCACCTGGCTGGGTTTGCGCCCGCCGGCAGCAGCGGCCATCAGCGCCTGGGACACGATGGACGACTTGCGGGTGCGCACGCCGAAGGGCACCACCCATGTCGTGCTGGACACGCCCGCCGGCCTTCATGGCAAGCGGCTCGACGAGGTGCTGAAGATTGCCACCCACGTGCTGGTGCCCTTGCAGCCGAGCATCTTCGACATCCATGCGACGCATGATTTCCTGTTGCGCCTGGCCGACCGCAAGCGCACCGATAAGCTGCAGATCGGCATCGTTGGAATGCGCTCACGCGACGGCACCATTGCTGCCGATCACCTGAAGACCTTCCTCGGCGCCCAGGCGTATCCGGTGGTCGCGCACTTGCGCGACACGCAGAACTATGTTCACCTCGCGGCACGGGGGCTGACGCTGTGGGACGTGGCGCCCGGCCGCGTCGAGCGCGATCTCGAACAGTGGCAGCCGCTCACCGTGTGGCTCGACAGCTGACCGACGCGCGCTTGCCCTCGTCACCCAAGGAGCCACCATGAAGGTCTTGCTGATCGATGACCATCCGCTGATCCTGTCGGCGCTGCAAACCATCATCCAGGGCTTGAGCGACAACGTCAGCGTCGTGGCCGCCGACAGCGCCCGCGCGGCCCGCGAGGCGCTGGCGCAAGATGCCGCTTTCGATTTGGTGCTGCTCGATTTGCGCCTGGGCGATGCCGATGGCTTCGATGTACTCACCGAGTTCCGCGCCGCTTATCCGTCGCTGCCCGTGGTGGTGGTGTCGGCCAGCGACCGCACCAGCGACGTGATCCGCGCCATCGATCTGGGTGCGATGGGCTTCGTGCCCAAGCGTGCGTCCAACGACACGCTGTTCGAGGCGCTGAGCATGGTGATGTCCGGTGGCATCTACGTGCCCCCGATGCACATGGGCGACGAGATGTCGGGCTCCGAGCTCTACCCCGACGCGGCGCCGAGCGAGTTGCGCTCGGTGCGTGAACGCGCCGCTGACGGCGGCTTCCAGACCCACGCGCCACTCGAATCGCTGGGCCTGACGCCGCGGCAGACCGAGGTGCTGGGCCTGCTGCTGCAGGGCAAGCCCAACAAGCTGATTGCGCGCGACCTGAACCTGTCGGTCGAGACGGTGAAAGACCATGTGGCGGCTGTGCTGCGCACCTTGAACGTGAGTTCGCGCACGCAGGCGGTGCTGGCAGTGGGCCAGATGTCGCGCCAGCAAGGTGGCTTGCACAGCTGGAGAAAGAACAGCCCATGACCGACGCGCCGACAGTCTCGTCCAGCGAGTTGTCGGCGTCGTCGCTGCCCGAGGAGGTGCGCAGCGCCTTCGATTACCTGCCAGCGCAACTGGCCGGCAATGTGGCGGGCATCGGCGTCATCGTGATGATCTTCTGGGTCAGCTCGCCGGTGTCGATGATGCTGCCCTGGCTGTCGGCTTTCGCGGTGATGTGGCTTGCCCGGTTGTGGCTGCTGCAGCGCTACAAGCGGGCCACGCCCCTCACGCTGGCCGACTGGCAGCGCTGGCGAGGGTGGTGGAATGCCGGCACGCTGCTGTCGGGGGCGCTGTGGGGTGCCACCGCCTGGATCTTCTACCTGCCCGGGGGGCATGTTCAGCAGATTGCGCTGATCATCACCGTCTACACCTTCTGCATTGCTGCGGTGCCGGTGCTGGCGACGCAGCCACGAATGTTCCTGCTGTTTTCGGCACTGTGCTTTGTGCCCATGGCAGCGCGTGTGGCCACCGACGGCACGGCCGACAGCTATCGGCTTGCGGGCATCTTGCTGCTGATTTTCTCGCTGACCACGCTGCTCGCCCGCAGCTACCGCCAGGCGCTGCAGCGAGCGCTGGAATTGAAGCTGCAGGCCGATCACCTGCTGACGCAGCTGCGCATCGAGAAGCTCGCCGCCGACGCCGCACGGCAAGACGCTGAGGTGGCCAACCGCGCGAAAACGCAGTTCTTCACCGCCGCCAGCCACGACCTGCGGCAGCCGCTGCATGCGATGGGGCTGTTCGCCGAAGCACTGCGCCAGAAGAACCACGACGTCGAGGTGGCGCACCTGGTCAACAGCATCAACGAATCGGTCGATGCGCTGGAAGGCCTGTTCTCCGAACTGCTCGACATCACCCGCATCGACAGCGGCGGCATCGAGGTGCAGCCGCAGCACTTCCCGCTGGCAGACCTGTACCGCAAGCTGCGGCTGCACTTCGAGCCGGCGGCGTTCGAGAAAGGCCTGGCGCTGCGCTTTCGGGGTGCCCGCCATGTGGTGCATGCCGACCCGCTGCTGGTCGAGCGCATCCTGCGCAACCTGGTGTCGAACGCCATCCGCTACACCACCGATGGCAGCGTGCTGGTCGGTTGCCGGCGGCGTGGCGACCGGCTGTGGTTGCAGGTCTGGGACACCGGCCCCGGCATCGCCGCTGACCAGCAGGCACGCGTCTTCGAAGAGTTCTACCAGGTGCCGCACGGGCCACGCACTGATCCGCGGCAGCGCAAGGGGCTGGGCCTGGGGCTGGCCATCGTCAAGCGGCTGGCCGACCTGATGGGGGCGAAGGTCGCCTTGCGTTCACAGCCCGGCAGGGGCACCGTCTTCAGCCTCGAACTGCCGCTGGGCAAATGGGTGCCTCAGGTGCAGGCCATGCCGTCGGCCAAGGGTGCGCTGAACCTCACGCTGGAGGGGCGAACCATCGTCGTCGTGGAAGACGAGCCTGCGGTGCTGAGCGGGCTCGAGGCGCTGCTGCGCGGCTGGGGCGCCACCATCCTGGCGTTCGACAGCGTGGCGGCGTGCCGGGCGTGGACGCAGGCCGCACCCCGCTCGACGCCTCACCCTGACCTGTTGATCGTCGACTACAGGCTGGAGAACGGCCTGACCGGCGCCGACGCGCTGGCGTTGCTGCGCGAGCGTTTTGGCGTCGAGCTGCCGGCCATCGTCGTCACCGGCAGCACCATGTCTTCGCTGGACCTGGAAGCGCAGCAGAAGAATTTCCATCTGCTGATCAAGCCCGTGGTGCCCAACAAGCTGCGCGCCATGATCGCCTTCAAGCTGGGCGTGAAAGCGAATGATGCGCCGCAATGAGTTGCGGCGAACGGCCACTGAGTGCCACGATGGGAAACGCAGCGCGCCCTTGGTTGAAGACCCGCGTCTGGCCGCTCACAGCGCCCGCTTCAGCCGGATGCGCGCCACCATGCCGGTGCTTTCGGTGGCGTTGCTCAACTCCAGCGTGCCGCCCATGCGTTGCATGGCTTTCTCGACGATGGCCAGGCCCAGGCCCGCGCCGGTGGCTGCGGTGCGTGCGGCGTCGCCGCGGAAGAACGGGGTGGTCAGCTGCGCGAGCTTTTTCGGGTCGACGCCGGGTCCGTGGTCGCGGATGTTCAGCGCCACCCAGGGGCCCTCTCGGGCGTAGGTGATCTCCACGTCGGCGATGCCGTTTTGGGCGCTGCGGCCATAGCGGCGTGCGTTCTCGAACAGGTTTTGCAGCACGCGGCCGAGTTCGGTGTCGTCGGCCAGCACCTTGGTGTCGATCGCCACCCGCGAGGTGATGCGGATGTTGGCGGGGTCGCGGAAGGTGGCGATCTCTCGGTCCACCACGCCGCTCAGGTGGACCGGTGTCAGTCGCACCTCGCCCGGCCGCGAGTAGTCCATGAACTTGTCGATGATGGCGTCGAGCTGGTCGATATCGAGCGCGATGTTGTTCTTGGCTTCCTCGTCCTTCACGCTCATCTCGGCTTCGAGCCGCAGGCGGGCCAGTGGGGTACGCAGGTCGTGCGAAATACCGGCCAGCATCACCGCGCGGTCTTCTTCCAGCTTGGCCAGCTCGCGCGCCATGCGGTTGAAACCCATGTTCACCTGGCGAATCTCGCTGGTCAGCGTGCTCTCGTCGAGTCGTGAGTCGAACTCGCCTTCGCGGATGCGGCTGGCGGCAAACGACAGGTCGGCCAGTGGCTTGTTGATCGCGCGGGCGATCGCCACCGAGGCGAGCACGGTGGCCAGCAGTGCGATGCCGACCCAGATCACCAGTGTGCTGGCGGCCATGGGCCCGAGGCGTGTCGGGTCGGCTTGCAGCCAATATGGGTCGCCATCGATGGCAAAGCCGACCCACAAGCCCGCAGCACCGTTGACCTCGCTCGCCACCAGCGTGTCGGCCCCCAGCCGCGAGCGCAAGGCGGCACCGATGGCGCGCGAGAAGCGGTCGACTTCGTAGGGCGTCCAACGGTCGCCTGGCTCACGCGGTGCGAGCTTGACCGCGCTCTCGTCGGGCAAGCTCTTGATCAGGGTCAGGCGGTGGATGCCGTCGGAGCCGCCGAGTGCCGCGCGGGACACGCTCACCAGGCTGGCGATCTGCTGCGCCGCCTGCACTGCGCGCGGCTCGAACTCCAGCGCGCGGAAGGTCTGCGTCCAGGCGAGCACCCCGCCAAACAGCAGCAGCGCCAGCAGCACGAAGGTGCGCCAGAACAGGCTCAGCGCGATGTGCTTGCGCCGCATGGTCAACCAGCGTGTCGATCCGCTCCATTCGCTTCGTCGGGCACGAACACGTAGCCCACCCCCCACACCGTCTGGATGTAGCGCGGCTGGGCCGGGTCGGGCTCGATCATCTTGCGCAGGCGCGAGATCTGCACATCGAGACTGCGGTCGAAGGGCTCGAACTCACGGCCGCGCGCCAGCTGCGCCAGCTTGTCGCGCGACAGCGGCTGGCGCGGGTGGCGCACCAGGGCCTTCAGCATGGAGAACTCGCCCGTGGTCAGCGCGATCTGCTCGCCTTCCTTCGACAGCCGGCGCAGTGCCAGGTCGAATTCGAACGGGCCGAAGGTCACGGTCATGGCTTCTTTGGCAGGCGCGCCGGGCGCTTCCAGCGACGGCCTGCGGCGCAGCACCGCATGGATGCGTGCCAGCAGCTCGCGCGGGTTGAACGGCTTGGGCAGGTAGTCGTCGGCACCGACTTCCAGGCCGACGATGCGGTCCACGTCTTCCACCTTGGCGGTCAGCATGATGATCGGTGTCGCGTCGTTGGCAGCGCGCAGCCGACGGCAGATGGACAGACCGTCTTCGCCGGGCAGCATCAGGTCGAGCACGATCAGGTCGATGGTCTCCCGCGTCAGCACACGATTCAGCGCCTTGGAGTCCTCGGCCAGCAGCACTTCGAAGCCTTCTTGCATCAGGTAGCGGCGCAGCAGGTCGCGGATGCGCGCGTCATCGTCAACGACAACGATGCGATCAGCGCGCGGGGAGGGGGCAGCGTTCATGTCACTCTCCAATATGTAACAAGCGAGATTCTGCGGGCCTGTGCAGCCCGTTCGGCACGGCTCTGACATCCTGTTACAAATATCCGAGCCGCTGCCGTGCGCTGTGGCACGACCCGGCGTCATCGAGTGTGTCGCGGGCTGCGTTAGCCTGCGTGGGCGCAGTCCGCGCTGGCCACCCGTGCTCACCATGAATTCCATTTGCCCACGTCCGTTGTGTTCACCCCGTGCGTCTCACCGCCTGCGTTCGGCGGTGGCGGTTGGCGTTGCGGCGCTGCTGACCACCGCAGCGCTGGCTGCCGAGCCGGCCGTACCCACCGGTGTGGTGGCACTGACGGCCTCGGCACGCATCGAGGTGACGCGTGATCTGATGTCGGTCACGCTGTCGACCACGCGCGAAGGCGCCGATGCCAGCACGGTGCAGGCTGCGCTGAAGCAGGCGCTGGACGCCGCCTTGCTCGAAGCCCGCGGTGTGGCGCGCGCGGGTCAGATCGATGTGCGCACGGGTAACTTTTCGATGTACCCGCGCTACTCGAACAAGGGACAGCTCAACGGCTGGCAGGGCTCGACCGAGCTGGTGATCGAAGGCCGTGACCTGCAGGGCATCGGCAAGTTGGCCGGGCGCATCCAGTCGATGTCGATCGCCCGTGTGGCGCAAGGCTTGTCGCCAGAGCAGCGCGAAAAGGCCGAAAGCGGCGTCACCGCGCAGGCCATCGCGCGCTACCGCGCCCAGGCTGCCGAGGTCACCCGGCAGTTCGGCTATGCCAGCTATGCGGTGCGCGAAGTCAGCGTCAACAGCAACGAACAGGGCGGTGGGCACGAGCCGATGTTGATGCGGGCGAAGGTGTTCTCGGAGGCCGCCGATGCGCCGCTGCCGGTCGAGGCCGGTCTGACCAGCGTGTCGGTGACGGTCAGCGGCACGGTGCAGATGCTGAAGTGACCACCCGCAGCGAGGATGCAACTTCGCGCCTGCGATGAAGGGCATTGATACGATGCCTTGATGACTGCGCCTCGCTTGCACCATGTGCCCTGCCTGAATTCGACCGGGCTGCACCGTGTCGCCTACTGGGAATGGGGCGACCCAAACAACCCGCGCGTGCTGGTGTGCGTGCACGGCCTGACCCGGCAGGGCCGCGACTTCGATGTGCTGGCCGCAGCGATGAGCGACCGCTACCGCGTGGTCTGCCCCGACATCGCAGGCCGTGGTGAATCTGACCGCCTGCCGAACCCGCAGGAGTACGTGGTGCCGCGGTATGCGGCCGACATGATCACGCTGCTGGCGCGCGTCAACGCCGAGACGGTGCACTGGGTCGGCACCTCGATGGGCGGGCTGATCGGGATGGTGGTGGCCTCGCTCGCACCGCAGCCGCTGGTGTCGAAACTGGTGATGAACGACGTCGGCCCGGTGCTCCCGCCGCAGGCGATCGCGCGCATCGGCGCCTACCTCGGCCTGCCGATGCGCTGGGACAGTGTCGAGCAGGCCGCCGATTACCTGTGGACCATCTCGAAGAGCTTCGGCCCGCACACTCCAGCGCAGTGGCTGGCGCTGACCCGCCCGATGCTGCGGCCGGCTGATGATCGTGGCTGGCGTCTGCACTACGACCCGGCGATCGCGATCCCCTTCCAGACCTCGACGCCGGAGTCGGCCGCGGCCTTCGAGGCCTCGCTGTGGGCTGCGTATGACGCGGTGAGGTGCCCGACCTTGCTGCTGCGCGGCGCCGATTCCGACCTGCTGACCCCCGAGCATGCGCAACAGATGACCCAGCGCGGCCCACGCGCTCGCTTGCATCAGTTTGCCGGCGTCGGCCACGCGCCGACCCTGATCGCCGATGACCAGGTGCAGCAGGTGCGGGAGTTCCTGCTGGCAGCATGAAGACTGGCGTTTCGTCTGCGCGTGCGAACGCGGCGACCATCGTTTCGCTGACCGAGGTGGATCCGGCCGATCGGTTGGCGGAGTCTGCTGCGCCTGATGACAAGGCACACAGCGCAGACAACGCGGCACAGGTGCAGCGCGCCCGCGCGTTTGCCGAGCCCTTGCTGGCAGGCCAGCCGCTGGACACCGGGGAAGACGCGCTCGAACACGCCGACGGTGTTGCCGACATCCTCGAAGGCATAGGCGCCGCGCCATCGATGCGCGCTGCCGCCTACCTGGTCTATGCCGGTGACTACCTGCAAAAGCCCGAAGAGGTTGTCACGAAGGCCTTCGGCGCGTCGCACGCCAGCCTGGTGATGCACACCCGCAAGCTGGTGCAGATCCAGCGCGCGGCGCGCGAAGCAAAGGTCGATGGCGAACAACGCGCGCAGCAGACCGAGCGGGTGCGCAAGATGCTGCTGGCCTTCTCGCGCGACCTGCGGGTGGTGCTGTTGCGGCTGGCCTCGCGGCTGCAAACGCTGCGCCATTTCGCAGCCTGCAAACAGCCGTGCCCCGAAGCGCTGGCGCGCGAATCGATGCAGGTGTTCGCGCCGCTCGCCAACCGGCTGGGCATCTGGCAGATCAAGTGGGAAATCGAGGACCTGGCCTTCCGCTTCTTGCAGCCTGCACAGTACAAGACGGTCGCGAAGCTGCTCGACGAAAAACGCATCGAGCGCGAACAACAGGTGGAATCCTTCCGCCAGTGGCTGGCCGATCGGCTTCACGACCACGGCATCTCCGCCGAAGTGCAGGGCCGGCCGAAGCACCTCTACAGCATCTGGAAGAAGATGCAGGGCAAGGGCCTGGGCTTCGACCGCGTGCTGGATGTGCGGGCACTGCGCGTCATCGTGGCCGACGTACCGGCCTGCTACGCCGCGCTGGGCCTGGTGCACGAGCTGCTGCCGCCGGTGGCCGATGAGTTCGACGACTACATCGCGCGGCCCAAGCCGAACGGCTACCAGTCGCTGCACACGGTGGTGCAGGGCGATGCCGCGCAGCCGATCGAGGTGCAGATCCGCACGCGGGCGATGCACGAGCACGCCGAACACGGCGTGGCCGCCCACTGGGCCTACAAGGAGGCGGGCGTCAAGGGCTACGCCGGTGCAGTGGCGGCCGATTCCGATTTCGATGCGCAGCTGGCCGAGGCCCGCAAGAGCGTGCTGCGCCAGCTGCTGGCGTGGGAGCGTGACTTCATCGGGCAGGAGCAAGCGTCCGACGCGCAGACCGCTGCGGACACTGCGGCCACCTTCGATGACCGCATCTACGTCTTCACGCCGCAGGCCGCCATCGTCGAACTGACGGCCGGCGCGACGCCGATCGACTTTGCGTATGCGGTGCACACCGACCTCGGACACCGCTGCCGCGGCGCGAAGGTCGATGGCGCGATGGTGCCGCTGAACACACCGTTGAAAAACGGTCAGACCGTCGAGGTCACGGTGACCAAGGAGGGAGGGCCTTCCATGGACTGGCTGAACGCGGAGCTGGGTTATCTGCAAAGTCCGCGCTCCAAGGCCAAGGTGCGTGCCTGGTTCAACGTGCGGGCGCAGGCCGAAACCATCGCGCGCGGCCGCGAGGCGGTCGAGAAGCTGCTGCAGCGCATCGGCAAGACGGCGGTGAAGCTCGATGACCTGGCCGCGCAGTTGGGCTTCCGCCAGGCCGATGCGCTGTTCGAGGTGGTCGGCAAGGACGAGTTCTCGCTGCGCACCATCGAGACGCTGCTGAAACCGCCGGAGCCGCTGCCCTCGGTCGATGAGGTGATTGCGCTGCGCAAAGCCCGACCCGAAGGCGAGTCGCCGAAGGGCGGTGTGCTGGTGGTCGGTGTCGAATCGCTGCTGACGACTTTGTCGCGCTGCTGTCGTCCGGCGCCGCCGGACGCGATCGGCGGCTACGTCACGCGCGGCAAGGGCGTGGCGATCCACCGCAGCGGCTGCAGCAACTTCAAGCAGATGGCGCAGCGCTTGCCCGAACGCGTGATCAGCGTGGCCTGGGGGGCGCCGCGTGGCGGCAAGGACGCGCTGTACCCGGTCGATGTGGTGGTGGAGGCGGCCGACCGCCACGGGCTGTTGCGCGACATCTCCGAGGTGTTCTCGAAAGACCGGATGAACGTCACCGGCGTGAAGACCCAGTCGGTGCGTGACAGCAGCGGTGGCACCGCGTTCATGACCTTCACCGTCGAGGTGGCCGACGCCGCGAGGCTGGCGCAGGTGCTGCGGGTGGTGGCACAGATCGTCAGCGTGCGGGCGGTGCGCCGCAAATAGCGTCAGCCGGTCACGGCGCGGATTGGCGGGTCGGCACCCTGCTTTTTGGGGCATCGCGCCCACGGTGTGTCCTGAAAATTAAGCGATCCATGGACGCCATGCACATCGACGACCAGGCGCGGGTGCCCTTCCTGCGCGGCGCTGCGGCCCTGCTTGCCCTGGTGGGCTGCGCCGCGATGGCGGCTACCGGACTGGCGGGCGCACCCGATGCGATGACAACGGCGCCCGGCGCGATCCCCGGTTATGCGCGGCCGCACATACGGCCCTTGCTGCGCGACGAGGAGCGCCAAGCGGCGCTGCAAGTGGGCAAGCGGCTGCGCGCCATGGATGCCGCCACCGTGGCCGCTGTGGCGCAATCGCTGCTGCCGGTGGTCATCACCTTCCCAACACCGTCCGACACGGAGCCAGAGAACCCCGCCGCAGCCACCGCCGCGAACACTCCGGTCAAGGCAGTGGTGATCGCCGATCCCCCCGTCGTCTATGCCCTGGCGACCCACATCACTCGCACGCGCATTGCGTCGGAATTGCGACAGCAACTGATGGGCTCCAGTGTCACCGTGGGTGAACTGCCCGGCACCCCGCGCACCGAGCTGATGCAAGTCGGCGAAGGCTGGCGCGCAGTGGTGTGGCCGTTTGCCACCGAGCGCGATGCCGACAAGGCCCGCCACCTGCTTGCCGAGCGCGGCATACGCACGGAGCTGCTGAAGTTCTGAGCCCAATTTGCCCGCGAGGGCTGCTATAGTTTGTGGCTTCGCAGGCGCGTAGCTCAGCTGGTTAGAGCACCACCTTGACATGGTGGGGGTCGATGGTTCGAGTCCATTCGCGCCTACCAAATTCGGTAGGAACAACAAGCACTTGGCGGCAACGCCAGGTGCTTTTTTCTGGGCGGCACACGTCTGACCATCGTGGCGCGATGCCGCGGGTACAGATGTTTACGCGGCCTCGCTCGCCATCTTGGTTCTGACCGAGGTTCGGCGCGTCGGCAACACGGCCAAGGTGCCGTCGGCTGCCGCCACGCAACGCAAGCCGATGTCGTAGAGGCGCTCCAGCGCCGAGACGGCCTGCACATTGGGCGCCATGTCGGCCTGCAGCTGGCCTGCGCCGATGAGCCAGAGCCGGTCGAAGCCGGCGAGGGCCTGGTTGATGTCGTGCAGCACGGCCACCAGGGCGTGGCCGCGTTCACGGCTGTAGTGCTGCATGGCGTCCATCAGCTCGAACTGCAGGCCGGGGTCGAGCGCCGACAAGGGTTCGTCGACCAGCAGCAAGCCGCCACGTGCATCCCACAGCTGCGCGAACACGCGTGCAAGCTGGACGCGGGCCTGCTCGCCGCCAGACAAGGTGTCGAACCGCCGACCCGCGAGGTGGGCCGCTTGGGCCGCCCGCAAGGCTTGCGTGATGATCGCCGATTGCCCAGGGTCGGGCTCGTGCGCGATGCGGCCGAGCGCCACGACCAGCTCCACCGGCATGCCAAAGGCCACGGTGTGCGACTGAGGTAGCACTGCGCGGCGCTGGGCCAGGGCGACAGGCCCGTGCGCGGCCAGCGCCATGCCGTCGACGCATACCGTGCCTGCGTGCGGCCGTCGCTCACCGGCCATCAGCTTGAGCAGCGTGGATTTGCCCGCACCGCTGGGGCCCAGGATGGCGATGCGCTGCCCGGCGTCGACAGTCAGATCGAAGGGGCCGAAGTGTCGGCTGGCCAGTTGGGCGCGCACGGATGCCAGCTGCAGCAGTGGGCTCACGCGTGGCCTCCCTGCTGCCGCACCACGCTGCGCAGCAGAAACAAAAAGCCCGGCCCACCGATCAGCGCGGTGAAGATGCCCACCGGAATTTCGGCCGGGATCGCCACGGTGCGGGCCACCGTGTCGGCCACCAATAGCAGCAAGGCGCCGGCCACCATGGCCAAGGGCAGCACCCGCCGTTGATCGGCACCGGCCATGCCGCGCACCAGGTGCGGTGCCATCAGGCCGATGAAGCCGATCAGCCCGCACCAGGCAACGGCCAGCGCACTGAGCAAGGCGACGATGGCGATCAGCCCGGCACGCAGCCGTGGCACGTTCACCCCCACATGCCCGGCAGCTGCCTCGCCCAAGGCCAGCGCGTTCAAGGCGTGTGCCAACTGGCGTGCGCGCCACGTGCAAAACAACAGTGCGACGCACAGCACGCCCACGACCAGCCAGTTCGCGCCAGCCAGCGAGCCGAGCGTCCAGAACGTGAGGCTGCGCAGTTGTTCGTCGGTGGCAAGGTAGGAGCACAAACCCACCACCGACATCGTGATCGCGTTGAGTGCCAGGCCGGTCAGCAGCAGCCCGGTGATCGATCCGGGGGTGAGCCAGCGTGCCATGCGTTCCAGCGCCACGCACACAAGTAACGCACCCACGAAGGCCGAAGCTGGCAGCAGCCACATGCGCCAAGCGGGCGGAACGGCCACCTGCGCGCCAGCGAACACGGTCAGCGCCAGCGCGGCGGCACAGGCTGCGCCACTGGTCACACCCAGCAAGCCGGGGTCCGCCAGGGGGTTGCGAAACAGCCCCTGCGTCAATGCACCGCACAGCCCCAGCGCAGCGCCCACCGCAGCGGCGAGCAGTGCCCGCGGCAAGCGCAGATGCCACAGCACATGGGCGGCACCACCCATGCCTTCGGCGCGCCACGGCGCCCACCAGTCGTGCGCCGCCACACGCACGGCGCCGAAGTTCACCGCCATCATCAGGGTGAGCACCAGCGCGAGCAGCAGCAACGCCAGCATCCAGCCACCGCTGAGTTGCTGGCGTGGCCCGTGCTGCGGCATGAACTGATGGCGCCGCAAGGTGCGCAGATTCACGTGCTGGCGCCCCGGCCGTAAAGCGCTTGCGCCAGGGCCAGCGTGGCCCGTGGCAAGCGCGGCCCGAAACCGAGCAGCAGCAGCACGTCGATCGACACCACCCGCCGAGCTCGACCCGCTGGGGTCTGTGCCAGGCCGGGCAGGCGCAGCAGGCCGTCGATGCCACCGGCAGCCGCCAAGCCCTGATCGGTGACCAGGATCACATCGGGTGCCGCCAGGATGCTGGCTTCGGGCGTCAGGGGCTTGTAGCCCGTGAAACCATCCTTCGCGTCACCCAATGCATTGATGCCACTGGCGTAGCGGATCATCGCGTCGGCGCCGGTGTCACGCCCGGCCACACGCGCTTGTCCTATCGAGTGCGACAGCACGAACAGCACGCGCAAGGCGTTCTTGCCGGTGGGGGCGAGCCGGGTCACCTGCTCGCGTGTGGCGTGCCACTCGTGTTGCAACTGACCCGTCAGCACACCCCCCGCGTCAGGCCGACCACTCAGCTCCGCCAGGCGCTGCGTGCGGGCCAGCACGCCTTCGAATCGGTGATCGCCGTCGAGCACGACCAGCGGCACGCGCGCCGCTTCGAGTTGGCGCAACACCGCGGGCGGCCCGGCCTCTTCCGACGCGACGATGAGCGTAGGCCGCAGCGACAGCACACCTTCGGCCGACAGGCTGCGCGCATAGCCCACGCTGGGCAGCGTGCGGGCGACCTCGGGGTAGAGCGAGGTGGTGTCGACGCCGACGAGGTCACCCTGTGCGCCCAGTTCATAAAGGGTTTCGGTGAGCGCGCCACCGATGCTCACGATCCGCCGTGCGGACGGTGCCGACGATTGAGCCATCGCAGACCCGCCGGCCGCAGCGACCCCGGCCGCGCCCGCCCTCAGCAACCACTGGCGACGATCCATGCGCGCTCGGGTCATGCGGTGCAGGGGGTGGTGTCGCGCGCCACGGTGTCGATCAGCGAGCGCCATGTGGCCAGTTCTGGCCGGCCCGGCTTGCGCTCGCCGAAGAACATGGCAATGGCCTCGCCCTGGGCATCGAACAGTTCCAGCGAGGTCACCAGCCCATCGCTGGTGGGCTTGCCGACGATCCACGCGCTGGCGACATGGTCGGCGCGCAGATGCAGGTTGAAGCCCTCATCGAGCACGTTGAGCCACGGGCCGATCACGCTGATTTTGCTCACCGGGCCGCTGTGGATCTGAATCATGCCCGGGTTGCCGACGAACACCATGATCGGTACGCCGTCTCGCGCCGCCGCGTTGAGCATCAGTTGCACCGCATCGGGCTCGACCCGCTGCGCGTATTGCGGATCGGCAAGGCGCAGCGCCTGCGTGCGCGCGACGCCGTGCTGTTTGAGCAAACCGAAGAATTCATGGGTGTCGCGCAACGACGCCCAGGCACGGCGGAACGCGGGCACGTCGATGTCCGCATCGGGGCGGGGCGGCTCGGGTGCCTCGGCCGGCTTGACTGCCATGCCGGGCTGCTGATGGTCGGCGCTGTAGGTGGCGATCAGGGCGTCCCAGGCCGCGACGTTGCTGTCGGGGCGCAAGAAAACCTTGTGGATGGCCATGCCCGCCGCATCGAAGAACTGCAGGCTGCGCTGAGGCCCCTTGTCGGTGTCTTCGTGGATGGCAAAACCGTAAGCCCAGCGCTGATAAAACAAGCGCAGATCGATCGCACCGCCCAGCACCAATCCCATGTGACCACTGTGGCTGCCCTTGGCATAGACGCCGGTTTTTTCATGCACACACGACTCGTTGCGAGTGAGCGCCATCAACTCGCCCACCGGCTCCAGCGCTTCAATGACCTGTGGCCACGCGGGGCGCAGGCGCTGCGCCCTCATCAGGCGCTGGGCAAGCTCGTTCGGTGGTGCGACATGCGCGGCCACGAGTTCGCCTTCCGAGATCCCGAGCTTCGATGCAATCTCGCGGTGGCGAAGCTTGGCATCGCGCCGTAGGGTGGTGAACGCTTCCTGAATGGCACGGTGCTGTGTCATGGTGTTGCCTCGCTGGTGGGGACGGGGGAAAAATCAGAAGTCGCAGTGCGCAGAAATCTCTGCCATGCGGTGCGGCCCGGCGTCGTCGCGACGCGGCCCGCTGTTGATCGACGGGGGGCGCCGATCGACAGGGCAATGACTGCTTCATGCAACACGAGAAGGTCCTTTTCAGGAGCACTTGCTGGCGTTTTGCTGGCTGGTGCGTGACAGGGGGGTGAGGGCGCCTGGTCGGCGCTCACCGGATGACGCTTACTTGGTGAGGATGAGCTTGCCGAGGGCTGTCAGGCGCAGTCGATAAACCGACTGGCCGTGCTCAATCTCGATGGCCTGGTCGTTGCCGAAAAGCTCCGCGCTGCGCCAGCGCCGCCCTTCGCTGGTGGCCATCGGTACGGACGCACGGAACCCAGTCGCACCGGGCGGTGCGGCGGGTGGGGTCGATGAGGGGTGGGGCT
>JAKFUQ010000034.1 GCA_021732645.1 Rhizobacter sp.
ACGGTGCCGGTGAGCTGCTCCATCGAGGAGGCGGCTTGCTGCAAGTTGGAGGCGGTCTGCTCGGTGCGCTGGCTCAAGTCCTGGTTGCCGATGGCAATCTCGGCACTGGCCGTGCTGATGGACTCGGCGCCCTTGCGCAACTGGTCGATCTTCGACACCAGCGAGGTCTGCGCCTTGCTGAGCGAGGCCATCAACTGTGCGATCTCGTCGTCACCGCCGCTGGTGGGCACGGGCACCGACAGGTCGCCCTCGCCGATGCGATGGGCCGCGGCGGTTGCCTCGGTCAGGCCCTTGGCGATGCCGTGCGATGTGCGCCAGGCGGCCACCAAACCCAATGCCAAGGCGGCACCGAACAAACAGGCGACCACCAGCGTGAAGCTGCTGGTGATGTCTTTCACGCCCGTCGCCAGTGTGGCATTCATCGCCTCTTCCAGGTCGATCAGCACATTGATGCTGGCCAGCCATTGCGAGAAAGCCGGGCTGGCTTGCGTCAACAACACGTCGATCGCCTCGGCCTGCTTGTCGGCGAGTCGCAGCTCGACCACCTTGGCGATGAGCGGCATCGTGCGTTGCTCGGCGAGCTTGATCTGCGTCAGCGCGGATTTCTCGGCATCGCTGATCTCGGCGCTGTTCGCGTACAGCTCATCCAGGGGACCGGCGGACTTGGCGTAGTTATCGGTCAGGCGTTTGATGTCGTCGAGATGAGGCTGCACGTCGGTCTTGTTGGCCACCAGCGTCACATCGCGCAGGCTGATCGCCCGGTCGTGCACGCTGCCGCGGAAGTTGATGGCGTAGCGCTGCTTGACGCTGTTGACATCGTTGCTTTGACTCAAGCCGTCCGCCACCGCGCCAACGCGGTTGACCGCAACCAGCGCCTGCGCCCCCATGAGCACCAGGACGACGCCGAACACCAAGCCCAGGCGTTTGCCGATGGATAAATTTTTCATGATGCTGATCTCCGAAGAAGGATCGAATGCGGTGGAATGAACAAACGGTGTGGCGGAGCTCAGCGACTCAGTGCCGAGAGCGGCGCACCAGGCTGCCGACATCGAGGATCAGCGCCACGCGGCCGTCGCCCATGATGGTGGCGCCCGACACGTCGTCGACCTTGCGGTAATTGGCTTCGAGGTTCTTCACCACGACCTGCTGCTGGCCGAGGAGCTCGTCGACCAGCATCGCGACCCGGCCACCTTCGGCCTCGACGACGACCATGATGCGGGTCGTTTTTTCCTCGCGCGCAGGCGGTACGTTGAACAGGCGTTCGAGGTCGATCACCGGCATGTAGTCGCCGCGCACTTCGACCACGCGACCGGTGCCGCCCACCGTCTTGATGGTGTGTTCGTGGACCTGGAAGGACTCGATCACCGACGACAGCGGCAGGATGTAGACCTCGTCGCCGATGCCCACGCTCATGCCGTCCATGATCGCCAGCGTCAGCGGCAGGCGCACCGAGACGCGCATGCCGTAGCCCTCGGCCGACTCGATGTCCACCGTGCCGCCCAGCGAGGTGATGTTCTTCTTCACCACGTCCATGCCGACACCGCGGCCGGACACGTCGGTGACCACATCGGCAGTGGAGAAGCCGGGCGCGAAAATCAGGTTCCAGACCTCGCTGTCGGTCATCGAATCGGGCGCGTCGATGCCGCGCTCGCGGGCCTTCTTGATGAGCTTGTCGCGCGACAGGCCGCGGCCGTCGTCGCGCACCTCGATCACGATGGATCCACCCTGGTGCGATGCCGCGAGGGTGATCGTGCCGGTTTCCGGCTTGCCCTTGGCGACGCGGTCGGCCGGCATTTCGATGCCGTGGTCGCAGCTGTTGCGCACCAGGTGCGTCAGCGGGTCGGTGATCTTTTCCACCAGGCCCTTGTCGAGTTCAGTGGCTTCGCCCTGCGTCACGAAGTCGACCTTCTTGCCGAGCTTGGCCGCCAGATCGCGCAACATCCGCGGGAAGCGGCTGAACACCATCGACATCGGAATCATCCGGATCGACATCACCGACTCTTGCAGGTCGCGGGTGTTGCGGTCCAGGTCGGCCAAGCCTGAGGCCAGCTGCTGGTAAAGCGCGGTGTCGATCTGCTTGCTGTTTTGCGCCAGCATCGCCTGCGTGATGACGAGTTCGCCGACCAGGTTGATGAGTTGATCGACCTTTTCGACCGATACCCGCAGCGTGGCCGATTCCAGTGCCGCGGCCGGGGCCTTGTCGGCCTTGACGGCGCTGCGTGCCGGGGTGGGAGTGGCAGGGGTGCCGCCTTCGCTGGGCGCGGCGGCGCTGGCGCCTGCTGCTGAGCCCGGTGCGCCCGGCGCATCGTCGAAGAAGCCAAAGCCGTCGTCGGCCGGTTTGGCCTCGGCACTCGGTGCGCCCGGCGCACCGGCGTGAAAGCCGAACCCCTCGGTCAGCGGCAGCAAGGCCACCTGCTCGCGCGACACGTGAAAGGTGAACAGGTCCAGCAGGTCGTCGTCGGTGCTGGTGGTGATGACCTTGAAGCGGCGGTAACCGTCGCTCGAGGTGCCACCGTCCAGCGGTGAGATCGTGCCCAGGTCGACAATTTCCTTGAACAGGTCGACCAGGTTGTCGGCGTCCTTCAAGTCGCTGAGCGGGCCGACCCGCAGCTCGAGGGCGCGCGCGGCTTTCGCTGCTCCAGCGGCCGTGACCGCGGGCGCGTCGGCTGGCGCCTGCGCCAACACCGAAGGCGCAGTGGAGGCAGGCGTGGCGGGGGCCGGCGCTGCGGGTACCGCCATCGCCTGCCCGGCGACCAGCGCGCGGATCTTCACCAGCAGCTCGCTGGTGTCCACCGGGTCGCCACCGGCGCCCTGGTGACGGGCCAGCTGCGAACGCAGTGCGTCGCCCGATTGCAGCAGCACGTCGACCATCGGTGCGGTGGGCTCCAGCTCATGGCGGCGCAGCCGGTCGAGCAGGGTTTCCATCTGGTGCGTCAGCTCGGCCACGTCGGCAAAGCCAAACGTTGCCGCGCCGCCCTTGACCGAGTGCGCGCAGCGGAAGATCGAGTTCAGCTCTTCATCGTCGGCGGCTTCGATGTCGATGGCCAGCAGTTGCTGCTCCATGCGGTCGAGGTTCTCGCCGGCCTCCTCGAAAAACACCTGGTAGAACTGGCTCAGGTCGATGCCGGCACCGCCTGATTGGTCTGTGTTCATGTCACTCATCGCCCACCTCGCGTCGTGCTGTGCCTGTGTGATGCTGCGTGCCGCTTACCGGCGTCAGCGAATCACTTTCTTGATGACTTCGAGCAGCTTGGCCGGGTCGAAGGGCTTGACCATCCATCCCGTCGCACCGGCGCTGCGGCCGGCTTGTTTCATCTGGTCGCTCGACTCGGTGGTCAGGATCAGGATCGGCGTGGACTTGAACTTCGGGTGGTTGCGCAGGTTCTTGGTCAGGTTGATGCCGTCCATGCGCGGCATGTTCTGATCCGTCAACACCAGATCGAAGTCGCTTTGCGCCGACTTCTCCAGCGCGTCCTGACCGTCCACGGCTTCAACCACGCGGTAGCCAGCGCTCTTCAGCGTGAAGGTGACCATCTGGCGCATCGAGGCCGAGTCGTCCACGGCAAGTATTGAATGCATGACTGTCTCCGAGGGAACGTGGGGTGAGTGGGTGGCAAAAGGCGGCAAGCGGTCAGAAAAGATCGACCGAGCCGGCGTCCATTTCCGATTGCGTCACCGGGTTTGGGCGCAGCGGCGGCGCCGGTGGCGCACTGGGTTCGTCGTCGTCGTCGCCGAAGGCTTCGCGCGCCAGCGTGTCGACGCAACCGCGCAGCCGGTGGTTGGTGTGCACGATCAACTGCGACGCCATGTCCTGAAACTGCAGCGCCGTGACGGCTGCGCCGAGCTGCTGCATGAGTTCGTGGTAGGCCGCCGAGTCGCGCTTGTCGTCGCCGTCGGAGGAGTGGGCATCCATCAAGGCGTGGATCTGTTCGGTGGCGTTGTAGAAGCGTTGCAGCAGGGTGGTGCTGGCGTCGGCCAGCAGCGTGTGCAGGCGATCGAGGTCGTTGCTGGCCATCAGCAGATGGTCTTGCAGCTCGGCGGCCACGAACAGCGTCGCGTCGGCCTGCGGGCTGCTGGGCTGCTCGACATGCGTGCCGACGTGATCCATCGTGGTGGGCTCCGGGGGGTGACAGGGCGGTCGATGCCGAACGGCGTTCCGCCCGGCTGCGACAGTCCTGAGAATCTGCATTTTTTTCGGCCGTCGTCGCGAATACCTGAGCGGTATCGGCGCGGTGAAGGGCGGTCTACACCCGGCTTTTCATGGCATGGCGCAGCGAGCCGGTGGCTGTCAGCGCTGGCGGCATACTTGCGCCATGACGCCCCGAGTCGCCGATCAGCCGCTGCGCCTGCTGCACCTGGAGGACTCGGAGGTCGATCACATCATGACGTTGGCCCATCTGCAGGCAGGCGGGTTGGTTGTTGAGTCGCGCCGTGTCGATCAGGAGGCGCAGTTTCTGCTGGCCCTCGACGAGCACTGGGACGTGATCGTGTCGGACTACAACCTGCCGGGGTTCTCCGGGCTGGTGGCGCTCGACTTGTTGATGGCGCGTGGCAGCGATGTGCCGTTCGTCCTGGTGTCGGGCGAGATCGGCGAGGACACCGCTGTCGAGGCCATGCGCAACGGAGCCAGCGA
The DNA here is from genome assembly GCA_021732645.1 of Rhizobacter sp. GTDB lineage: Bacteria > Pseudomonadota > Gammaproteobacteria > Burkholderiales > Burkholderiaceae_C > PBB1. The sequence goes on from JAKFUQ010000034.1 coordinate 4,634, forward strand.
CTACCTGCTGAAGAACAACCTGTCGCGCCTGGTGCCGGCGCTGCTGCATGCCATCGACGCCAGCGAAAGCCGGCGTGCACGGCAGCATGCCGACCAGCAGTTGGGGGAGTCGCAGCGCAGGCTGCACGAATTGGCGCAGCACCTGCAAACCAGCATCGAAATGGAGCGCACCGCGATCGCCCGCGAGATCCACGACGATGTCGGTGGCTCGCTCACCGCGCTGAAATTCGACCTCGCGTGGATGGCGCGGCATACGGAATCCGCCGAAGTGCAAGCCCGCGTGCAGGGGGCGCTGGACACTGTTACCGCGGCCATCGAAGCCAGCCAGCGCATCATGCACAACCTGCGCCCGGCCATCCTTGAACAAGGGCTGCTGGCGGCGTTGCAGTGGATGGCGGCCAACTTCGAGCGGCGCACCGGCACGGTGTGCACGCTGCGTGCGCCGTCGCACGCCGCGCCGCTGGGCCCCGGTGTGCCGCTGGTGGCCTACCGCACGGCACAGGAAGCACTGACCAACGTCGCCAAGCATGCGCAGGCGAGCCGGGTGTCGATCGACCTGTCGATGGCAGGCGGTGTGTTGTCGCTCGAAATCAGTGACAACGGCTGCGGGCTCACCAGCGACGATCTGGCGAAGGCGCGCTCGTTTGGCATTCGTGGCTTGCACGAGCGTGCGCGCACGGTGGGCGGTTGGGTCGATCTGAGCAGCAGCCCGGCTGGCACCACGCTGATCCTGTCGGTGCCACTCGAACACACCGCCCCGAGCGCAAGCGCGTCGGCGCCAGGCCCAGACGACCCGAGCGGCTGGGGCGCGCTGTGAACCTATGATGCACCCATGATCCATGTGATGCTTTGCGATGACCACGCGTTGATCCGGCGTGGCATACGCGACACCTTGTCGGATGCGCCCGACATCCAGGTGGTCGGCGAAGCCGGCGACTACGGCGAGCTGCGCAGCCTGCTGCGCACGGCCACCTGCGATGTGCTGGTGCTCGACATCAACCTGCCTGGGCGCAGCGGCCTGGACGTGCTGCATGCGCTCAAGGAAGAGGGCTCCACCTTGCGCGTGCTGGTGGTGTCGATGTACCCCGAAGACCAGTACGCGATCCGCGCCTTGCGCGCCGGCGCGTTCGGCTACGTCAACAAGGGCGGCGACCCGGCGCTGATCGTGGCCGCGGTACGCACCGTGGCGCAGGGCCGCAAGTACGTCACCCCCGAGATCGCGCAGATGCTGGTGGAAAGCCTGACCACGCCCACCACCGAGGCAGCGCATCAGAAGCTGTCGGATCGCGAACTGCAAACGCTGGTGATGATCGCGTCGGGCAAGCGCTTGTCCGACATCGCCGAAGAGCTGATGCTGAGCCCGAAGACGGTCAGCGTGTACCGGGCGCGGGTGCTCGAAAAGCTGGCGTTGACCAACAACTCCGAGATGACGGTTTATGCGATCCGCAATGGACTCGTGGGTGAGTAGGCACTGCTGATCTCTCTGGTGAGACCGCGCCGGGTATTCGCCCCGGCGGGCGAGTTACTTTTTTCTGCGGGCCCAGAAAAAAGTAACCAAAAAAGAGGGCCCGAACACCAGCCATTTGAGTGGCCCGCTTCGGCTACAGGCGAACGGCAAAGGCTCTGGCACGAGAAGCCAAACCGAGGACCCGAAGGGTCGAGGCGCAGCGACAGCGCATGTTTGAACCTGAGCGAGGAAACCGGTGCGGTAGCTCGCTGGGTGTTCTCGAGCCAGAGCCTGTGAAGTAGGCGGCTGGCCGAAGCGAGCTGATCAAATGGGCTGGTGTTGAGGCCCTTTGCTTTGGTGACTTTCATTTGGGTCTGCAAATGAAAGTTACTCGGCAGCCGGGCCGAAACCCGGCGCAGTGCCTGCAAGGCAATCAACCTGTCAAAACCCCAGACTGGCCAGCAAGTCGTCGACTTCGCCCTGGTTGGCCACCACGTCGGTGCGAACTGTGGCGTCCACCACCGGCCCCTGCAGCAGATGCTGCTCTACCTTTTGCACCTGCTCGGGCGGCGCCGCCTGCACCAGCAGTTTGACCAGGCTGTCTTCGAGGTCGCCCGCCAGCGTCACCACCTTGGCGACCACCTGGCCGGTGAGGTCGTGGAAGTCCTGCGCCATCATGATGTCGGTCAGGTGGGCGTCGATGCGCGCGGTGGTGGCTTCGACGTCGGTGACGAAGTTCAGCACCGCCCCCGAGGCCACGGCCTTCACCGGGTCGGCGACCAGGGCCGCCGCAATGCGGCGGGTCTGCTCGATGATGTGGGCGTGGTCGGCCTTGGCGCAGTCGACCGAATTGAGCACCTTGTTCGCGGCGGCGCCGGTTTTTTCGGCGATGTAGTTGAGTCGGCTGCGCGCGTCGGGCAAGCCTTCGGCGGCGGCCTGCAGCTTGGGGATCACGCCGAGATGGCTCAGCGTGTCGTGCAGCTGGCGGGTGATGGCGCCGAGTTGCTGGAAGACCTCGGCCGATGCGGCGGGCGCGGCAGGGGCTTGCGACATGGCCTGTGGATGCAGGTCGGCGGCGGCGAGTTCGTTCATGTTCATGGTGGCTGTCCGTTCACGCCGTGGCGGCCAGTTTCTGCATGATCTTTTGCACCTTCTCTTCCAGCGTCGCCTTGGTGAAAGGCTTGACGATGTAGCCGGCGGCGCCATCTTGCGCTGCACGCACGATGTCTTCCTTGCGCGCCTCGGCGGTCACCATCAGCACCGGCAAGTGCTTGAGGTTGTCGTCTTTCTTGATGGCAGCCAGCAGATCGAAGCCGTTCATGTTGGGCATGTTGATGTCGCTGACCACGAAGTCGAACTTCTGGTTTTTCAGCATGCCGAGCGCCACCGCGCCGTCTTCTGCCTCTTCGGCGTTGTTGTAGCCAATCTCCTTGAGCAGGCCGCGCACGATGCGGCGCATGGTGGAGAAGTCGTCCACGATCAGGAATTTCATGTCGGTCGGCATGCTCATGGCGGTCCTCGCAAAGGTCAGGCTGGATGGATGGCTATCGGGCGACGGGCGCCGAAATTGAGGGCAGGTCCACCGTCGCCTGCGGCGGCTCCTGCTCGGCAACCGGGTCTTCCGATGCCGCAATGGTGTTGAAGAACCGGTCCTCGGCATCGCGGTTCATCACGATGATGCTGATGCGGCGGTTGGTGGGGCTGGCGGGGTCGGTGTCCTCGAGGGGGCGGCTCGATGCCAGGCCCTGTACGCGCAGCACGCGGGCGTCGGGCAGGCCGCCGGCCAGCAGCTCGCGGCGTGAGGAGTTGGCCCGGTCGGACGACAGCTCCCAGTTGCTGTAGCCGCGCTCGCCACTGCCGAAGGGTTGCGCGTCGGTGTGGCCTTCGAGCGTGAGCCGGTTGGGCACCTCGGCCAGCACCTCACCGATGATCTGCAGCAGTTCGCGCATATAGGGTTTGACGATCGAGCTGCCGCTGTCGAACATCGGGCGGTTGTCGGCGTCGACGATCTGAATGCGCAGCCCTTCGGGCGTCATGTCGAGGCGGATCTGCGACTGCATCAAGGCCAGCCTGGGGTTGGCAGCCAACACGTCCTGCACCTTCTGCTTGAGCTCTTCCAGCCGGGCCTTTTCGGCGGCCCGCTGCTCGGCCTTGAGGGCCAGCAGGTTGATGGTGTTGCGCTTGGCTTCGATGTCGCCCTTCTTGACCTGGCCATGGGTGCGCGACAAGTCCTCGCCGCCGCCCTTGATGACATGCGAGGAATCGCCGGCGCCGGAGCCGCCGCCCAGCGACACCTTCAGCGGCGAGGCGAAGAAGTCGGAGATGCCTTTCTTGTCGCCCTCGGTGGTCGAGCCCAGCAGCCACATCAGCAGGAAGAAGGCCATCATCGCCGTCACGAAGTCGGCGTAGGCGATCTTCCAGGCGCCCCCGTGCGCACCGTGGCCGCTTTTCTTGATCCGCTTGATGATGATCGGCTGCAGCTTCTTGGAGTCACCAGCCATATGGAGCCCCCACGTCGCCGGGTACGGATCCTGCCCCCCGAGGGGGCGCGCGGTCCGCTTGGGACGGCCCGGCGCTGGCCCGCCTTCCGCTAAGCGACAACGCTGAAATCAGTCCACCGAGCCGCATCATTTTTTGCCTTTGACGTGGCTTTCGAGTTCAGCGAAGGTCGGCCGGTCGGTCGAGAACAGCACCTTGCGACCGAACTCCACCGCCACTTGCGGCGCATAGCCCTGCATGCTGGCGAGCAGCGTGGTCTTGATGCACTGCAGCTCCTTCGAGCCGTCTTCGACCTTCTGCTCCAGCAGCCCGCCCAGCGGCTCGACGAAGCCGTAGGCCAGCAAGATGCCGAGGAAGGTACCGACCAGCGCCGAGGCGATCATGCCGCCGAGGATGGCCGGTGCCTGGCCGACCGAGCCCATGGTGTTGACCACCCCCAGCACCGCCGCCACGATGCCGAAGGCGGGCAGGCCGCCGGCCAGCCGCGCGATCGCGGCCACGGCGGCGTGCTCTTCGTTGTGGTGGGTCTCGATCTCGCTGTCCATCAGGCTTTCGATCTCATGGGCATTCAGGTTGCCCGAGACCATCATGCGCAGGTAGTCGGTGATGAACTCGACCACGTGGTGGTCGCCGCCGATCACCGGGTACTTCTTGAAGACGGGTGAGTTGTGCGGGTCTTCGACATCCTGCTCGATCGACATCAGGCCTTCCTTGCGCGCCTTCTGCAAGATGTCGTAGAGCAGCGCCATCATTTCCATGTAGCGCGCCTTGCTGTACTTGCTGCCCTTGAAGCAGGCGCCCAGGCCCTTCATGCTGGCCTTGATGACCTTCATTTGATTGGTCGCCAGAAAGGCGCCCAGGGCTGAACCCAGGATGGTGATCAATTCAAACGGCAACGCCTTCAGGATCACCTGGATGTTGCCACCGTGAACGATGTACACGCCAAAGATGCAGGCCATGGCCAGGCCCCAACCGATGAGTACGAACATGCTGAGACTGTTTCCGAATTGATTGCCTGGCACGGCAGGCTCGACGTGCTACCGCTTATATCGACCCGATCGAATGCGCCTTGAGTGTCGGCCGCCGGGGCTTCGGGGGAAGCCCGCATCAGCGGGGCCATCGAGGGTCATTAAGGGCAAAAAGCGGGGCCAGTGGGGCAGGCAAAAAAACGGACCCCGTGGGGTCCGTTGGAACGCACGCAGAGTGCGAGGAGGAGACTACACGCAAGAAATCAACGCAGCAGTGACGGTGATATCGACGTGGCGGTACGCGACTTGAGCGCGGCACCGACCGAGGGGGTGACATTCAATGCAGCTGGATGCCGCCTGCAGCCTTGCCTTTGCCTGCACGCGCGGGCGGGTTGCACAGGCCGCAGATGTAGTGACGTGAAATTTCGTGGGGGTGCGTCACGAAGTGTCCACCGCACTTCGAGCACTTGGTCATGGTCAGCATGCCGTTGTCGATGAACTTGACCAGCCGCCAGGCGCGTGTCACCGACAGCAGCGATTCAAGGCCTTGCGCCTGCGCTTGTTCCTGGTACAGCTGGTAGGCCTTGATGACGGTGTCGATCTCGTCCATCTCGGCGACCTTGTTCAGGTACTCGTGGATGTTCAGAAACAGCGATGAATGGATGTTCGGCTGCCAGGTCATGAACCAGTCGGTCGAGAAAGGCAGTTGCCCTTTGCTGGGTGACTTGCCCGCGACTTCCTTGTACAGGCGCAGCAAGCGCTCGTAGCTGAGGTCGGTCTCGCTCTCCAGCACCTGCAGGCGGGCGCCCAGGTGGATGAGCGTCACGGCGCGTTCGATTTGCCGTGCTTCGGTGAGGATGCTTTTGCTGCGCATGGTGTGTCCTTGTGATCAGGCGGCTTCTTGATGGCGGCCGGCCATCAGGATGCTGGCGTGCAGGCGGCTGGTCATGTCGTTGGCGGCGCCCTTGCCGTGGTTGGTCAGCAGGCCCCAGACCATGTCGTCGTCCATGCGGAAGCGGCACAGCAGCGTGTTACCCGAGGCGATCTTCATCATCTGCGAGGGGGTCATCAGGTTGAGCAGCGCAGCGTTGTCTTCGCTGATGCCCAGGCGGTACAGCGCCTGTTCACGGTCGCTGCGGATCAGGCTTTGCGCCAGCATCAGGTACGACAGGTTGGCTTCGCGGATTTCGGTCAGGATCTGGTCGGCGTTCATGGCAATGTCCTTGTGTCGGGGCTACGGTGGCGAGGTGTCGGGCGGGTCTGAATGTCGCGCTGCCGGTGTCAAGATCGCCGCAACGTGAAACAGATTGTGAAGATCGGAGATGGGCCCTGACATCAGGCCATCTCTGTGGCTTGAGTCCTTCTTTTGCCATCTGGCGTGTCAGGCAAATTCCTACAGCCAGGCCGTGATCCATGGCGCGCCGCAGGGACGCCGCCTGCCGAGGTGCCGGGAAGTCTCAGGCGGCTTGAAGACCGGCGCAGGCGCTGCGCACGGCCTCGACCACCGTACCCACGTCAGCGGGTGCGAGCGTGGGCCCCATCGGCAGGCTCAGTACCTGCTGCGCCCAGGCATCGGCCCGCGGCAGTTCCAGCGCCGACAGGGAGGTGTCGGCATAAGCGCCTTGGCGATGCACCGGCACCGGGTAGTGCACCAGGGTTGCAATGCCTCGATCGGCGAGCGCCCGGGCCAGCGCGTCGCGCGCGTGATGGCGCACCACGAACAGGTGCCAGGCCGAGTGGCGGGTGGCGTCGTCGGCCAGGGGCAAGGTGAGTCCGCCCATGCCGGCCAGCCCTTCAAGGTAGGCCTTGGCGACATCGCGGCGGTGCGCGTTGTCGGCATCCAGACATCGCAGCCGCTCGCGCAGGAAAGCCGCCTGCAGTTCGTCGAGGCGCGAGTTGACGCCGGCCAGCTCGTGCTGGTACTTCACGCGGGAGCCGTAATTGCCGAGCCGCCGCACGCGATCGGCGAGCGCCGCGTCGTGGGTCGTCACCGCCCCGCCGTCACCCAGCGCGCCGAGGTTCTTGCCGGGATAGAAGCTGAAAGCGGCCGCGTCGCCCAGGCTGCCGCACCGCTGCGCACCCAGGCGTGCCCCGTGCGCCTGGGCTGCGTCTTCGAGCAGCTTGAGGCCGTGCCGTCGGGCGATTGCCGACAGCTCGTGCATCGGTGCCGGGCGGCCGTACAAGTGCACTGCGACGATCGCACGGGTGCGCGAAGTGATCGCGGCTTCGACCCGGTTCGCATCGATGTTGCCGCTGGTCGCATCGGGCTCAACGGGCACCGGCCGGGCGCCGACGTGGCTGACGGCGAGCCAGGTCGCGATGAAGGTGTGCGAGGGCACGATCACCTCGTCGCCCGCCCCGATGCCCCAGGCGCGCAGCACCAGCTGCAGCGCGTCGAAGCCGTTGCCCACGCCTACTGCATGCGCGGTGCCGCAGTAGGCCGCGAACTCGTGCTCGAAGGCGGTGGTTTCCTCGCCCAGCAGCGCCTGTCCGCTGTCCAGCACACGCGCCATGGCGGCCAGGGCCGCGGCGCGGTGGCGCAAGTTGATGCCCCTCAGGTCGAGGAACGGCACCGACACCGGGTTCATCAGGCGACGCTTTCGGCGCAGGCCGACTCCCGAACCGCCTTGCGGCGGTGGCCATGCACCTGCATCATGAAGTCGCTGTAGTCGCGCAGGTAGTCGGCCTCGTCGTAGCGCTCGGAGGCGAGCACCATGCAGACGCTGCCGGACGAAAAATTGTCCAGCTCGCGCCAGGTCATCGGTGGCAGGTACAGGCCCAGGTACGAGCGGTTCAGATGGATGCGCTTTTTCTCGAAACCGTCGTCGAGCACGATGTCGAAGCTGCCCGACATCGCGATGACGAACTGGTGCAGGCCCAGGTGTGCGTGGCCGCCGCGCTCGGAGCCGCCGGGCACGTCGTAGAGGTAGTAGACACGCTTGATGTCGAACGGGATTTGCTGCCCGCCTTCAACAAAGGTCAGGTTGCCACGCGGGTCCTGGATGCGGGGCATGTCGATGATGCGGCAGTCGGCGATGGCCATGGGGGCTCTCCCTTCGGTGTCAGTGGGCGCAGGCGGTGGTGCGTGTGTCGATGCTGGTGGCGCTGTCGGCAGGCGGCAGGTCGTTAGCTGCACCGCGGGCCAGCAGCAGGCCCTGGATGACCTGGTCCGACAGCGAGGTCGCGAACGGCCCCGCGCTGTTGGCAAACAACTCGACGCCTGGCCAGCGCGCCAGCAACTGCGTGCGCTGGTCGGCCTGTGCGGCGAGGCCGTCGGCGGTTGGCAGGGGCAGTGCACCGGGCATGCGCAGCAGCTTGGCGAAGTCGGGCGTCTGGCCGTCGTCGATCACACCGAGGGCGGCCAGGTCGTTCATCACGGCGCGCACGAGCGCAGCGTCGTCGGCCAAGGTGCCGTGGTGCGCTGCGAAGCGCTCGGGATTCGCCTCGATGACCAGGCGCACGCTGTCGCCGTCGTTCTCACCGGCGCAGACGCTGGCGTTGTTGATCCGATAGGCGCCGCTCGCGCTGTCGGCGATGTGCAGCACGCTGAACGATTGCCGCAGCGCCGCGCGCGGCAGTCGCAGGAACGCCAGCAGCAGCGGAAGCCGCTGTTCAGGCGGTGGCGCGGCGCCGATGCCGCAGGCCAGCAACCCCTGGTGTGGCGTCTGGCCCCAGCCCAGACGGGCGGCGTGTGTGCGCCCCCCGCGTTCGAGCTGCAGCATGAAACCGTGCGCGCTGCGCTCGACGGTCAGCACCTTCTCCTGATGCACCGTCACCAACGGCGATGTGTTCATCTGCGCAGCCAGCAGCGCGCACAGGTCGGCCACGCTGCCGTGTTGCGGGTAGCTGAACACCGTGGGCGGCAGCGCCTGCGGCCGGCCCTCCAGCCAGGACAGCAGCGTTTCGGCCCAGTATAAGGGCAGCCACGGAATGCGGTGGTACAGCGCGGCCAGATGCCCGGCATCGCGGCCGAGCACCTGGCGTGCGAACGGCGCGAACACCGCGTTGTGCAGCACCTCACCGTGGTTCAGGCGTGACACGGTGTCGCAGTCCAGCAGGGCGCTGTCACCCGGCGCGCGTCGACCATCGGCCAGCCACGCGTTCTTGCGGCTGGCGTGCCAGGGCGAGTGACGAGCGACCTCCACGTGATGACGGAGCTCGGCGAGTGCCGCCGGCGCACAGGCCAGTTCAGGCAACGCGGCCAGGCCATTGGCCAGCAGCAGGTCGGGCAACAGGCGCCCACCGATCCACATCTGCGGCGGCTCGATGGCGCGCGTGGCCTGCTGAGCCTGAACATAGTCACGCACCACGTCGCAGAAGCGGCCGATGTCGTTGCGCTGCAGCGGGTCGTAGCTGGCGAGCGCCGGCGGCGTCGCGGGTTGGCGGAACGAGGTGAATTCGTACATCACCATGCCCGCATCCCAGCGATGGCCATCGGCCTGCACACCGCCGAAATAGCCGCCCCAGGGGCCGCCCGGGTTGACGACCACCGTCGGCAGCCCGTGCCGTGCGCGCTCGGTGGCGGCGACCAGCACGGCCAGCGAGTTGCCGATCAGCGCCAGCGGGGTGTCCGGATGATCGGCGTGTGCCATCAGACCTCCCGGGCTGACGCGGCGCGCCGCAGATGGACGAAGATTTCCGAGCCCATGTCGGGCAGGTGTCGTGCCAGGCCGTACAGCCCATCGAGCATGCGCTCGTCGAGCAGGCCGTTGTCCTGCAGCTGCGCCATCTGCCGGTGGGTGAACGGCTTGACGAAATAGCTTCCGTGTTCGAGCACCTCGAAGCCGCTTTCGGTGGCGACAGCGCTCAGGCTGGTGATGTCGAAGGTGCGCGGCTGCTGCAGGCGCAACTGGTTGTACGACAGCTGGTGCAGGTCGTCGATCAAGCCCATTTCCAACGCCAGCAACCGGTGCAGCGAGCGCGCATTCGGCACGTTGACATGCACCTGCGTCGTGGGGCTGCACAGCGGCTGCACGGCCACCAGCAGGCGTGCCGCGTCAGGCACTTCATGCAGCAGGCCGCTGAGCAATATGCAGTCGAAGGACTCACCGGCCAGCTGCGCCGCGGCGTCTTCCATGAAGGCCTCGACGACGCGGATGCGTGGATCGTGGCCTGCCTGTGCGCGCGCCTTCTCTGCGAAGACCGGGCCGGGTTCGACCACGCAGAAGCGCTCGAAAGCGGGGCAGTCGGCGAACAACGCGGCGTTGCCACAGCCGACTTCGAGCACCCGCGCTGGTTTCCAGCGGGCCAGCAGATCGAGCAGCATGCGCCGGCGCATCCGCGCTTGCACCGGCTCGAAATCGCTCGCCGCGTAAGCGCGCTGGTAGGCCTCGATGTCGCGCATGGCGCCCATGTCAGAGCTCCAGCGCCAGCGTTTGCAGCACCGTGCTGCGGCCACCGAACATTTCTTTCTGCGCCACCAGCCCGGCGTTGAGTTCACGGCCCATGTCGGTCGTCGACACACCGAAGCTGAGCCAGCGGCAGCCGTCAGCAGCGTCGTCGATCAGGTGGGCAATCACCGCGTCCAGCGCGCCGACCTCGCGACCGGCGGCCGAACTGGCCAGGTACTGGGTGTGCAGCACGCCGTCGTAGCGGTAGACCACGGCGCCGGCCAGCAGGGCTTCCCCCGCATAGGCACCGAAGCATCGAATCTGCGAAAAGCGCAGCGCCAGCAGCGTGATCTCGGCGAGTGTGTGCGTCGGTGCGGTGCCATGGCGTTCACCCAGCACCTCGCCGAGCAGCGCCCAGTAGGCAGCCAGGTCGTCGCTGGCCCGCACCTCGATGCCCGCACGACGGGCCTTCGCCAGCGCATGGCGGCGGCCTTTGGCCAATGCGGGGCGGCGGGCCAGGTCGATGGTGGTCGACAGGTCGACACGCATGGTGCGCGCGCCGAGGCGGTGCAACGCGTACAGATCGTCTTCGGCCGGCTGGCGGTGAAAGAGGTGCGGCACCGGCTTGTAGATCAATCGGCTCGCATCGCGGTCGCGCAGGGCGTCGGTCAGCAGTTCGAACAGGTCCAGCGTCTCCTGCGCGCCGGTACTGGCGTGCAGCACCAGCCCGCCGAAACTCAGGCCGCCGTGCGACACGATGTCATCGCCCAGCCGATGCGCCGGCAGCAGCGCGCGCAGCTCGGCGCCACGCCACAGCATCAAAGAGGCGTCTGCAAAGCGGTCGGCGTGGTAATCGAGGTAGCCGCGCTCGAACAGGAACACGCCATTGCGCGCGTTGCGCACGAAGGCGTTCCACGCCTGCGCGTGCTCAGGGCGGTAGTCGCAGGCTCGCCAGTGCGGCGCAGGCACGACGTGATGCACCGGGCGCGTGGCACGCACGGCCATATCGGGCGATGTTTCGGCGCTGAACATGGTGACCAGTCTGTCGCAATCGCTGCGCCGCTATCGCCGGTAAAGGGCGGCTTGCACCCCGCAACTTCAGGTGCCGAGCAAGCCCTTGAGCACCTTGCGGAATCGGGTGCGAGAAAACTCCGCCTCGTAGAAGGCACGGGCGTGTCGACTCAGCGCGGCATGGCGGTCACCCACCTGGGTCAGCAGCGCCGCCAGTTGCTCCGGGCCGGACCAGCCCAGGGTGGGGTCGGCGTACGACGAGTAGTCGGCCAGCAGCGAGCCCGGCGCAAAGCCGTTGAAGCACAGCACCGGGTAAGCGCAACCCTGCGCCTCGATCGCGGCCCGCCCGCCCGAGACCGGCGCTGAGCCGATGTAGACGGCCGCATCGATCGCCTTCAGCGTGTCCCAGACCGACGGCACCAGACCCAGTGGCACGAAGCGTGACTCATCGAGGCCGCGTGCGGTCAGGTGCGTTCGGATCTCGCCCACCCAGGCCTCGTCGAGCGGGCCGATGTGGAAGAAGCGTCCGTGCACCGTTGCGAGTGCAGCGGCCACGATGTCCTGCAGCGCCACGGCACCGTGGCGCGAGAACTTTGCCGGGTGGCCTGAGGTCACAACAGAGTAGTCCAGCCCCTGAACCAGTTCAAAACGTTTGGCGCCCTGGTCGGCGATGTACAGCGGCAGCCGTTGCGCTGGTGTGCCCAGGTGTTCGGAGCACAGGGTTTGCAGGTTGCCGATCAGGTCGATATGCTGCACCGCGGGCAGCGTGCAGCCCAGGCTCGGGTTGTGGTCGCCGTGGTGGACGAACAGGCGGCGTCGGCCCGGCTGTGCCAGCGTGCCGATGAAGGGGATCGGGTCCTGGTGGTGGCCGAAGTACAGCGTGCTGCGCGGCACCAGGTGCAGGTCGAGCGTGCGCAGCATGCGGCACTTCTCCCACAGCGGCACGTCGGGCAGCACGATCACCTGCGTGTGGGCAAAGCGCTGCTTCACCTGCTCCAGCAGCGCCGGGTGGCGGTGGTAGTTGCGAAACAGGTCGGTCAGCACCAGCACCGGCTGTTTCATCTCCCGCGACACCTCTTCCAGCACGCGGCTGTGGCCGCCCAGGTCGTACAGCTCGGTGGCGATCAGCAGCGGCACACCGGGCAGGCCCTTGCGCGGATGCCCCGGCTCGGCGCCCAGCGCCTGCGCCAGGCGCAGCACCTGTCGATCGAACTCGGGGGTGTAGAGCGCGCGGTGCTTGATGCCCTCTTGCGTGTAGCTCAGGTGCACGTTGCGGTAGATCGCCTCGGTGGCGTCGCTGTAGCGACCAGCGTCGATCAGCGCATCGACCTCGCGGGTGGCTGGCTGCAGCACGAGGTCCAGGCCCTGGCTGGTCGCTGAGGCGCTTTCGGTGGGTGTCGCCGCGGTGGCCGACGATGGCAGCGCGCGCGGTTGAGAGGGCGGTGCGGGCTCGCTTGCCGGCGTGGCCTGCGCTGTGCGACCGTGCCGCGCCAGGAAGGCCTCGTTGATCGTTCCACACAGTGTCGGGATCGGCCCGAAGCTGGCGTGCTTGTGCGCAAGCAGCGCAGCCGAATCGAAGAAGCCCTCCGGCAGCTGGTAGTCGGTGACCGAGTTGTGGAACAGCGGCAGCCGCACGATGTGCGGGAACACCTGGTGCTGGCAGATGGCGGTCAGGCACAAATCGGTGCCCCACAGGTGCCAACCCAGGGCCGGGTCGATCCGGTGGATCGAGTCGCGCGAGATCACGATCGCCAATTCGTCGATCGACACCGCCTTGTCCGACGCCGGGTGATCGGCCGCATGCAGCCGGTCGATCACGAAGCCAGCCGCTTCAAATGAATGAGTGGCCGCATTGACGCCCATGCCGACAAAGCCGATCAGCGTGCGCTGCCGCTCGGCTGCCGGCACGCTGGCCAGCAGCGCGTTCAAGCGCTGGCCGAAGCCGCTGGGAAAGTACACGTCCTGATGGCACAGCAGCACCCAGTCGGCCTCGCAACTGGGCAGGGCTTTTTGAAGTGCTTCGGCCGCATCGTGGGCATGGTGGCAGGAGACGATGCGCGCATCGACCTCGCGCAGTCCCGGCGACTGTTCGATGTTGAGCCGCAGCTGCCGCTCGCGGGTGGTGGGCACCACCACGGTGAAATTCGCCACCGCGGCTGACTTCGGTGCGGCAGCGAACGGGCGCTTGGCGCAGATCACGAACTGATCGATCGTCAGCATGCGCTGTGCCGTGCCACGCGGGATGTCCAGCAAATCAGCGATCGACAGGGCCGCTGCGGCAATGCCTGCGCTGCTCGGTTCGGCATCGCGACTAGCGGCCAGCGTCGGCATCCAGCCGGCATCCATCAGCAGCTTGTAGACCGAGGCCGGTGAATGCGTGCGGGCATCATCGGCCCCGGCGATCACGGGCTCGCTGAGGTCGGCCTCGATCACCCGTTCGATGGTGGAAAGCGAGGCGCTGTTCTCCAACTGCACCACCAGGCTGGCGTCGGTGCTGGCCAGGCTGCCCAGGCTGGTCAGCCACGCGCAGGCGTCGTCACGGCTGCCCAGCCCCTGGCCGAGCACGATCAGATCGCAAGGTGAACCTGTGCGCGACAGCGAGCTGCGGTCATTGGCGTGATGCCACTGTGCCTCGGGATGCCGCTGCCGGTAGGCGCTGGCCAGCTCGGCACTGCAACCGATGGCCAGCACACGCCGGGCGCCGGGCAGGGCATCGAGCAGCAGTGGGTCGAACGCGCGCTGGGGCTGCAGCTCACGCGGTGCCGCATGGCCGCCATGGATGATGACTTCGACCGTGGGTCGAGCAGCTTTGGGGCGGACTGCGGTCGTGAGCATCGGGATACTTCCGGAAGTGGTGATGACGCCCTGGGTTCAGCGTGCCTAGGCCGCCAAGGCGTGGCCGTGGTCGGCGGGGGCCGTAGGCCGCGAGGTCGGCGGCAGTGCGGCGTCTTGCGATGGGCAGTCATCCTGTGCGGCGATCGCGATCTCGTCGTCGTGCGGGATCGCGTCCTCGGGCAACCGCAGGTCGGCCTGCATCGTGCGGGCGATGGTGCGTTCACGCGCCGTGGTCTCGACCTTCTGCAGCACCACGCGCATGAACGACGCGTTCTCTTTCGCGCAGGGTTGCAGCTTCAGGTCGAGGTAGCTGGAGCCGATCATGTTGAAGCGGTGCTCGAACCAGCCCAGGTACCAGAACCAGTCGCTGTAGTAGATCCAGGAGTTTTCGTTCATCGCCCGCACATGCGTCGGGTCCTGCCAGGCGGTTGCGGCATGCTCATAAGGCACCTCGATCTCGAAGCGGCCACCGTCCTTCAGCAGCGCAAGTGCGTTGCTCATCATCAGCGTCAGGTTCGGCACGTGCTCGAGCACGTTGTTGGCGTACAGCACGTCGATCGACGCGGCGGTCAGTTCGATCTGGCCACCGTAGCGGCTGTCCATCGCGAGCGGCAGCGACAGCGGTGCGCCCAGGTCGAGCACGGCATCCGGTTCGGCGCGGTCCTGCACGTCGAGGTTCAGCCAACCCGGGCGGTAGTCCTTGCCCGAACCGAGGTTGATCTGGGTCGGCCGCCAGGCGCCACCGTTGCCGCTGCCCAGCCGGTTGATGCCGTGGCCCTGCATGAAGCCGACGCCAAACAGCAGCAACTCGGCATAGTGATCGACGGGGTCGTGCGCGCGGAAAGCTGCCAGCCGTTGATGGGCTTCATCAATGTAGGCCGGCGTGGCGAAGTGCTGGGTGAAGAAGGTCTCCAGCGCATCGCCGGCCGGGTCGATCCAGAACACCGCGTTGTCGAAGGCGGCAGGGGCCTGCGCACCTGGGCGCCGTTCAGAGATCACCGGTGTGCCCATGGACAAGCACTGGAACACGCGTGCCTGCTCGAAGCGCGCACTGTCGTAGAAGCTGCAGTTCAGCACCGCTTTCGATTGCCTGATGTAGGCATCGCGCTCTGCGCCATACAGCGGGTGGTCGAACATCGCCACCGACACGCCGGTGGCTTCGATGCGGTCGATGAAGGCGCGCCGGCGTGCATTCATGCTGCCGAAGAACAGCAGGTCGATCGGCCGGTCGGCCAGCGGCACGGTGTCGGTTGATTCAAGGTAGGGCGCGTGCAGGAAGGGCAGCAGCGGCACGTCGGCCGGGTCGTCTGCGTAGGCCGCGACGTTCGATGCGTCGTAGTCGGCCACGGCCGAACTGCGCAGCAGCTTCATGTAAGCCTCGCTGACCGCCGCGCCGCCATCGCCCAGTTGTTCCAGGTTGACGAAGATGCAGGCATGACGTCGGCGCCAGTCTTCCGGAAAGCCGAGGTGCGCACCGAACACGATGTTCAGCGAGTCTTCCCGCAGCCGGTTCTTCGCCAGCGTGACCGTGGCGCCCAGCCGTCGCAGCTGGTAGCGCACATAGCGCGCCTGGTCGAGCAGTCCGAGTGAGTGCACATAGCCTGCGGGCTGCATCAGCGTGATGTGGATCGGGGGCAGGGGGGTCGTCATGGGGCGGTCTCACTGCCGGCGTGATGCCGGGTGGATCGATCCTAGGCAGCCGGCTTGTTGCTGGTGCTTGGATCAAGCCGTCGAAACGGCTGCTATTCGTGTTGGGTTTGCCTTGCTGGCACTGCGCCGGGTATTCGCCCCGGCAGGCGAGTCACTTTTTTCTGCTGGCCCAGAAAAAAGTAACCAAAGAAGAGGGCCTCGAACACCAGCCATTTGGTGACCACGCTTCGGACAAAGGTGAACGTCAAAGGCTCTGGCACAAGAACCCAAACCGAGGACCCGAAGGGTCGAGGCGCAGCGATCCCGCATGTTTGAACCTGAGCGAGGAAACCGAGGCGGTAGCTCGCTGAGTGTTCTCGAGCCAAAGCCTGTGAAGTAGGCGGCTAGCCGGAGCGAGCCACTCAAATGGCTGGTGTTCAGGCCCTTTGCTTTGGTGACTTTCATTTGGGTCTGCAAATGAAAGTTACTCGGCAGCCGGGCCGAGACCCGGCGCGCTGCAACGCAAGTGCAAAAGCCCTTCGCAGAAGCGAGCCCCGGCGCGCTGCCGGCAGGTCAGCCAGCCGCTGGCAAGGCTTCCGGCTCCAACCCGGCCCGTGACCGCTCCACCATCCGCCGGTACAGCGACTCCAGGTCGCCAGCGAAGCGAGTGCCGTCGAACAACGGAAACGCCTGGCGCCCCTGCGCAAGGTGATCGCGCATCGCCTGCAGCCGCTCGGGCTGCTGCAGCAGCGCGATCACGCCTGCTTCGTAGGCAGCTGCATCGGCAAACACCAGCTTGTCGAGCCCGACCGCGGTCAGCAGGCTGGCTGCGACGCGGGAGGCGAAGGTCTCGCCGATCACCGTGGCCAGCGGCACGCCCATCCACAGTGCATCGCTGGCGGTGGTGTGGGCGTTGCACGGCCAGTTGTCGAGCATCAGGTCGGCCAGCGGCAGGCGGGCGAGGTGGTCGCTGACGCTGGCCTTGGGCGCAAAGATCAAGCGGTCGGGGTCGATGCCGTGGCGCGTGGCTGCGCGGCGCAGGTTCGCGCTGGCTTGCGCGTTGTCGTACAGCATCCACAGCACGGCCTGCGGCACCGCCTGCAGGATGTGCATCCAGGCGCCGAAGGTCTCGGGGGTGAGCTTGAAGCTCTGGTTGAAGCAGCCCAGCACCAGCGCGTGTTTCGGCAGGCCCCATTGCAGCCGATCCGAGGGCGCGGGCCGCGCGCGCTGGCTGTCGTTGGGCTGGTAGCAGTGCGGCATCTGCGCGATGCACTCGGTGTAGTGCGCGGCGTGCGACAGGGGCGTGGTCACCGGGTCGCCGATGAAGTAATCGATGCAGTGCAACCCACTGGTGCCCGGGAAGCCCAGCCAGCTCACCTGCACCGGCGCCGCACGGTAGGCCATCACCGCGAGGCAGCTGTCCTGGGTGTGGCCCTTCAGATCGACCAGCACGTCGATGCCATCGGCCTGGATGCGCTGCGCCATCGCGCGTAGACCCAGCGCACGCAGGTCCACGACATGTTCGCAGGCGGCCCGCACCCGGTGCTGCATGGCGGTGTGATCGTCGTGGCCGTGGGAGTACAGCGTGACCTCGAAATCCCGCGCATTGCGCTGCTCCAGCGCCTCCACCAGCAACTGCGCCGTCGCGTGGTTGTGAAAGTCGCACGACAGGTAGCCGATGCGCAAGCGTGCCCCGCGCTCGCGCTGCCGCGTCGGTGCCGGCAAGGCCTGCACCGCACCGATCTGAAATGCAGCGGCCTGCTGTGCCGCCACCTTGAACAGTGCGGCCGGGTGCGGCATGGCCAGCAGCGCAAACAGGGCGCCTTCGCCGGGCTCGGGCGCATCGGGCGTCAACCGCTGCATCAGGTCGATGGCGCCCGCACACTGCACATCGAAGTCTTGCCAGTCGCAGGCGTATTGCCGCATGTGGATCGCCATCAGCCGCGCTGCCAGGCGCTCGGGCGCCAGGGCGGCGGCGGTGGTGAAGCTCTCGGCCGCCTCGGCATACAGCTTCATGTCTTTCAGAACGAGCCCCACGCGCATGTGCACGCTGGGGTCGGTCATCTCCACCGACAGCGCCTTCAGGAACACCTCCAGCGCCTCGTGCAGCCGACGCAGCTTCCACAGCGCGGTGCCGTGGTTGATCAAGAAGCTGAGCGTGGTAGCGGCTTCGGCCGTGCCGTCGTACTGGGCAAACACCTCGGCCGCTTCAGCCCAGCGGTGTTGTTCCATCAGGGCGATGGTCAACACCTGGACGGTGCGGAAGTTGTCGGGTTCTTGCGCCAGGGCCTGCCGTGCGGCGCTCACCGCGTTGGGCAGCGAGCCCGCATGCACGTTGGCGATGGCCAGCGATTGCCAGTCGCGTGCCGAGAAGCGGGCATCGCTCGCCAGCGCCTGCAGGCCCTGTGCAGCGCCAGGCCAGTTCTGACGGGTCACATGCGCATACGCGTTGCGCTTGGCCGTGAGGTAGGCGTTGTCGGTGTGCATGGAGCGGCAGAGTGAGTGGATGACGACCGGAACTTGAATCTTGCAAGCGACGTACTTCCGCGATACGTGGAAAAGGTCGCAGACGAGATGCCTTATCGGGTTGACACGGGCCGGGTTTTCCGAATGTCCTCAAGTCGTCTGGCGATCTGACGAAACAGCCACCAGCGAGGTGTGAGTCCCAAGCCTCGTGGTCCGGAACAGCCGAGCGCAGGTCCCCACAACCAATCAAACGGGGGTTTGCGCGATGACTGCCGCCGGGCGCAGCCGGTCCAGGGAGCCCCGGAAAGTGCCTGGTCACACAGCCCAAGCACAGCCAGCCCGAAGACTGGCTCGATGGAGGTGGGGCAACCCGCCTCTGTCGAGGCAAAGCCGGCGTCCACGCCGGGAGTTCATCAACCTAAGGAGCTTTTCTCATGGCATTGACCATCAACACCAACGTATCCTCGCTGACGGCACAGCGCAACTTGAGCACTTCGCAAAGTTCGCTGTCCACGTCTTTGCAACGTCTGTCGTCTGGCTTGCGCGTCAACAGCGCCAAGGACGACGCCGCCGGCCTCGCGATCGCTGAACGTCTGAGCTCGCAAGTTCGCGGCCTGAACGTCGCGGCCCGCAACGCCAACGACGGCATTTCGCTGGCGCAAACCGCTGAAGGCGCGCTGGGCAAAGTGACCGAGTCGCTGCAACGCATTCGCGAACTGGCAGTTCAGTCGGCCAACGCGACCAACAGCGCAGACGACCGCAAGGCGCTGCAAAACGAAGTCTCGCAACTGCGTGACGAAATCGACCGCGTCGCCAAGAACACCACTTTCAACGGCACCAAGCTGCTTGACGGCTCGCTGACCGGCGCCACCTTCCAGATCGGCTCCGGCGCCGGCGAAAACATCACCGTCTCGTCGGTGACGAACGCCAGCGCCAGCAACCTGTCGAGCGTGACCTTCGGTTCCGGTGACGTGGCTGACATCAGCACCGGCTCGGTCACGACGCTGGCCGCCATCACGGCCGGCACGCTGGCGATCACCGTTGACGGCACCGAATACGACCTGTCGGCCGTGGCCGCCGCCGACTCCGCCGAGCAGCGTCTGGGCCAAGTGGCTGAGGCGATCAACCGCCGCACCTCGGACACCGGCGTCACTGCCTACCTGTCCAAGGAGGCCGACGGCGAATACGCTTTGGCTTTCCGCTCCAGCAAGCTCGACTCGTCTGACGCCGCCGCGGCAGTCTCCATCGGTGGCTTCACCGTGGCGACCACCGGCATTGCCGATGGCAGCCTGACGGTGGCCGCTGACAGCGTCACTGGTGTTGAGGATCTGTCGGTGGAAACGGTTGAAGACGCGTGGTTGGCCATCAAGCAGATCGACGATGCGCTCGACCAGGTCAACAGCGCACGTGCCACCTTGGGTGCGGTGCAAAGCCGCTTCGAGGCGGCTGTTTCCAACATCGCCACGCAAGTCGAGAACACGGCCGCCGCACGGGGCCGGATCGTCGATGCGGACTTCGCATCGGAAACGGCGAACCTGTCGCGTGCTCAGGTTCTGCAACAGGCGGGTACGGCCATCGTGGCCCAGGCCAACCAGTTGCCGCAGCAGGTGCTGCAGCTGTTGCGATAAGCGACACCGGTGTGCGCCGCGCGCTGCGCGGCGTCATCTTCAAAGTGCCCGGCCCTGCCGGGCACTTTTCGTTTCTGCGTCAAATTAGGCAGGGCTTCGGGCACCTTATCGGGCTAATGGCGTGGCGCAGTGCTGTTGAGAATCCAACCCACACACAGCGGTCTTGGTGATCGCGACGGTGCCGACGGTGGGTTGGTGCCGATTTCTGTAGACGTTGGAGACCGACCATGCCACAGACGATCAACACAAACATCAACTCGCTCACCGCGCAACGCAACTTGACCGCGTCGCAAAGCTCGCTGGCCACATCGATCCAGCGGCTGTCTTCGGGCTTGCGCGTGAACAGCGCCAAGGACGATGCGGCCGGCCTCGCGATTGCCGAACGACTGAACACCCAGATTCGCGGCCTCAATGTGGCCGCTCGCAACGCCAACGATGGCATCTCATTGGCCCAGGTGGCTGAAGGTGCGCTCGGCAAGGTGGGCGACTCGCTGCAACGCATTCGTGAGCTGGCGGTGCAATCGGCCAACGCGACCAACAGTGCCAGCGACCGCGCTGCACTGCAGGCCGAAGTGGCGCAGCTGACCGATGAAGTCAACCGCGTCGCCAAGCAGACCTCGTTCAACGGCACCAAGCTGCTCGACGGCAGCTTCACCGCCGCCAGCTTCCAGATCGGCGCCAACTCCGGCGAGGCGATCACCATCGCCGCACTCACCAACGTGAGCACCGATGGCCTGTCGAACGTGACCTATGGCACCGGCGATGTCACCGACATCAGCAGTGGCGGGATCACCACGCTGACCGCCATCGCCAGTGGCACGCTGGCGATCTCGGTCGCAGGGACCGAGTACCCATTGGCCGGTGTCGCCGCCGCCCGCAGCTCGGAAGAGCGGCTGGGCCAGGTGGCCGAAGCCATCAATCGGCGCACCTCCGACACCGGAGTGACCGCCTACCTGTCCAAGCAAGCCGATGGTGAGTACACGCTGGCGTTCCGGTCGAGCACGGTCGATGCGGTGACGGCCACGGCAGCGGCCGTGACCTTCGGCGGCTTCAGCGTGGCGACCACCGGCATCGGCGACACGAGCGCCAACATCGCCTCGACCAATGTCTCCGGGTTCAGCGCCCTGTCGGTGGCCAGCACCGAAGACGCGTGGCTTGCCATCAAGCAGATCGACGACGCACTTGACCAGGTCAACAGCGCACGTGCCACCTTGGGTGCGGTGCAAAGCCGCTTCGAGACGGCGGTGTCGAACATCGCCATTCAATCGGAAAACACTGCTGCCGCGCGTGGCCGCATCGTCGATGCCGACTTCGCGGTCGAAACGGCGAACCTCTCGCGTGCGCAGATCCTGCAACAAGCGGGCACCGCGCTGGTGGCGCAGGCCAATCAGCTGCCGCAGCAGGTGCTGCAGCTGCTGCAGCGTTGATCCGGCGAACTGAAATCGGTCATCGACACACGACCCACGCGGTCCGAGCGGGCTGGGTGGGTCGTGGTCATTTTGGACTCAAGTTGCGCCACCTGCCGTCGATACGACACGAACACTGAAGGAGCGTTCTGATGGCGACCATTTCGTCCCCCGGCCTGGGCAGCGGACTCGACGTCGACTCGATCGTCGGCCAGCTGGTGGCGATCGAGCGGCGCCCGATCGAGTTGTTGACGCAACAAAAGACCACGCTGCAGGCCAAGCTGTCGTCCTTCGGCTTGCTCAAGAGCTACACCACCAACGTGCAGGACGCGGTGTCGCGCCTCGCCGATCCGACGCTGTGGCAACGGACCACGGCAGTGTCGAGCGACACGGCCAGGCTGACGGCCAGCTCGACGGCGGTGGCCGTACCCGGCAACTACAGCATCCAGGTGTCGCAGCTCGCCCAAGCCCATTCGCTGGCGTCGGGTGTCTACGCCAGCAGCAGCGCGTCGGTCGGCACCGGCACGCTCACCATCGACCTCGGCAGCTACGACAGCGGGTCGAACTTTGTGCCGCGTACGCCACCGGCCTCGGTCAGCATTGCCATTGGCGTTGGCGAAGACTCGCTGGAGTCGGTGCGCGCCAAGATCAATGCTGCCAATGCCGGGGTGACCGCCACGATCGTCAAAGACGCTTCCGGCGCACGCCTGGCGATCCAGTCCACGGCCACCGGCGCCAGCAGCGCCATCCGCATTGCGGTCGCTGCCGACACGCCGTTGCCGGTGGGCCCCAGCGATCCGCCGTCGCTGGCCAGCCTGGCCTACGACCCTGGCGTGCCGGCCACCAGCCAACTGACCCAGACCCTCGAACCCAAGAATGCGCTGGCAACGATCAACGGCCTGAGTGTGGCGTCGACGACCAACACCTTCACCGACGCCATCGAAGGCGTGACGCTGAATGTCGCCCAGGTCACCACCAGCGCCGTCCAGGTTCGCGTGGGGGCCGACAGCGACGCCTTCAAGAAGGCGGTCACCGACTTTGTCCGGTCGTACAACGAGATCAGCAACTACCTGTCGGCGCAGACCAGATTCGATCCCGACACCAAGGTGGCCGGCGCGCTGCAAGGCGACCGGGCAACCTTGTCGCTGCAATCGCAGTTGCGCACCGCTGTTGCGCAGCCCAGCGACGCCTCCGCCACCTACCGCACGCTGTCCGACCTGGGCATCGAGCTGCAAAGAAATGGCACGCTGACCGTCAACGACAGCAAGCTGACCGCTGCACTGGGCAACCTCACTGAGGTCGGCAAAGCATTCAGCAACCCGGCCACCGCGGGTGCTGGCGCCACCGGGATTGCGGTGCGGCTCAAGGCACTGACGACGGCGGCCAACAACAGCGACGGCGTGGTCACCACCCGTGCCGAGGCATTGCGCGCATCGATCAAGCGCAGCGACACCAGCGTCGAGCGCTATGAGTTGCGGGTGGCGGCCACGCGGGCGCGTCTGTTGGCGCAGTACGGCGCGCTCGACACCCGGATCAGCACGCTGAACAACTTGAACACGTTTGTCACGCAGCAGTTCTTCAACACCTCGAACAGCAACAACAACTGAGCGTCTCGCGCACTCAAGTGCCCGCGCTGCGGTGCCGATAAACAAGCACCCAGACTTCTCGAGGATGCCCGCGATGTACGCCGCAGCCAACCCCTTTCGCAATGCCAGCTTCAGCGGGCAGTCGAATGCCTATCGCGAGGTCGGAGTCACCTCCGCAGTCGACGGGGCGAACCCGCATCGGTTGATCCAGATGCTCTACGACGGGCTGCTCGAATCGATCGCCCAGGCCCGCGGGGCCATGCGCGCGAACAACGTCGAGCTGAAATGTCACAGCCTCAGCCGCGCGGTGCGCATCGTCGAGGAAGGCCTGCACGGCGGGCTGGACCTGGCGTCGGGTGGTGAGCTGGCAGCCAACCTGAGCGTGCTCTATGGCTATGTGTCGCGGCGACTCACGCTGGCCAATCTGCGCAACGACGAGGCCATGCTGCAGGAGTGCGCCGACCTGGTCGAGCCGCTGCGCGATGCCTGGTCGCAAATTGCCGCACAGGCCACGGCATCAACACCGAAACGGGTTGTCAACGGATGAAACTGCAGCCGCAAACCACCCCCACCGGAACGGACATGAGCACCACCTTGCTCCAGTACTACGAGGCCATAGAACGCGCCAGCCAGGACATGCTCGAGGCCGCACGCAATGGCAACTGGGACGCCGTGGTCAAGCTCGAAGGCGCTTGCGCCTTGCTGATCACACAGCTCAAGCACGCCGCCGCGAATCAGAGGCTGGCCAGTGAAGAGTTGCAATTGAAGTCGCGCATCATGCAGCGCATCCTGGTCAACGACGCCGAGGTGCGGGTGCTGGCCGAGCCCTGGCTGGAAGGCCTGGATCACCTGCTGGGGACGACCCCGGCCACGCTGCACTGAGCAGCGTCACCTGGCCATGGACACGCTGCCGATGCCGCTGGACGCCGTGGCTGCTGCGCATGGCGGCCTCGACGACTTCCACATCACCGCGCCGGTGGAACTGGCGGCCATGCTCAAGCAACTGCTCGATGCCAATGTGGTGCTGAACCTGAACGCACCCAACGGCACGGCGGTGGCCGTCACGCTGTGGACGGTGGATGCGGCGCGGGACATGATCAGCTTCAGTGCCGATCCCCAGTCGCCGCAACTCCAGGCGCTGATTGAATGCAACGAAGCGGTGGCCGTGGGCTACCTCGACAGCGTCAAGTTGCAGTTCGACCTGCAGGGGTTGCTGCTGGTGCACAACGGTCGCACCAGCGCGATCAGCTGCAGCTACCCCCGCGACATGTTCCGCTTTCAGCGCCGCAACGGCTACCGCGTCCGGCCGCTGCTGCGGCATGCACCGATGGCGCAGCTGCGCCACCCCATGTTGCGCGACATGCCGCTGTCGCTGCGCGTGCTCGATGTGAGCATCGGCGGCTGTGCGCTGTTTCTGCCCGACGATGTGCCGATGATCGAGCCCGGCGTGCTGCTCAACGGCGTGGCGCTTGAACTCGATGCCGACACCCGCATCAGCACGCCCTTGCGACTGCAACACGTCACCTCGCTGCAGCACGATGCGGGCGGCGTGCGGCTGGGCTGCGAGATGGTCAATGTCGGTGCCGACAGCCTGCGTGCGCTGCAGCGCTACATCGACCAGACACAGAAGCGTCGGCGCCAGATCGCGCTCGACTGAGCACTGCACCACGCGTTGTTACAACGTGGCGGCGGGCTGCCGTCAAGTCCACAGCGCAGTCGCCGACATCCTGGATACGGGCAGCGTGCCCCGAATGCCGGAGTGAACCATGAACCTTAGCAAAGTGACTGCCATCAGCGCGGGCGCTCCGACGATCGCTGCGGTTCGGCCTGCCGACGCTGCCAGCGATTCGTCCCAGCAGTCGTCGCAGCGCGAGCAACAGCAGTCCGAGCCCGACACGGGAGCGCGCCGCTTTCCCTGGTTGAGCTGGGAAACCAGGCAGCTTGAAGCAGCATCGAAGCAGCCCTCACCGTATGGCCGCGTGCCGCTGCTCGGGGAAACGCTGGACCAGAAGGTGTGACCAGGCGGGGCGTGAGCCCGCGCCTTACACCTGCATGTTCATGATGTCGCTGTACGCCTGAACCAGCTTGTTGCGCACCTGGATCGTCGCCTGGAAGCCGATCTGAGCCTTCTGCATCGCGACCATGGTCTCTTCGATGCTGACGTTGGGGTTGTCGAGCTGCACCTCGCGCTGCAGCCGACCCGCCTGGGCTTGGGTGTTGCTGACCGCGCCCAGCGCCTGGGTCAACGCCGCCTGAAAACCACCGCCCTCTGCCGCGGCCGCCTTACCCAGCGGTTGCCCTTGAAGGTTCAGGCCGGCGCGCGCCACCGCCTGTGAAAAGTCGAACGGCTTGAGCGTGACATTCATCCTGCACCCCTGAAATCCACCGGCAGCGGCGCTGGTGAGCCGCGCGCCGATGGCCGGTTTTGATGGTTGTCATCGTAGCCAGGCGGACGGCCAGCGATGGGGCGAACTGACCGGGGTTTGGTTCGCTTCTCGATCCTTGGTGCGCCCGTTGGAGTTCGAATAATGGCTTCCATCGGCCGGCGCTTTCGGCTTTGCAATCTCACTGAACGAGAACGATGGACAACGCTGTCACCTTGAAGTCCCCCGGTGCCTTGAACGCCGATTCCAGTGTGGTTTCCCGCCTCGCCGCCCTGCCGCCGAAAAGCAAGTTCAACCTGGGTCTGGGTGCCGTGGTGCTGGTCGGTGTCGCGCTGGCCATGCTCTCGTGGAGCAGCCAGGGCGACTACAAGGTGCTGTACGCCAACCTGTCGGACAAGGACGGTGGCGCGATCATCGCGCAGCTGTCGCAGATGAATGTGCCGTACCGCCATTCCGAAGGGGGTGCCGCGATCCTGGTGCCTGCCGCGCAGGTGCACGATGCCCGCTTGAAGCTGGCGTCGGCCGGCTTGCCCAAGGCGTCGGTCGGCGGCTTCGAGATGATGGACGGCGCCCGCTTCGGGCAGACCCAGTTTCAGGAACGGCTCACCTTCCAGCGCGGTCTGGAAGGCGAGTTGAGTCGATCGATCAGCTCACTGGCGGCGGTCGCAAGCGCACGCGTGCACCTCGCACTGCCGAACCAGAACGGCTTCTTTCGCGAGCAGCAAAAGCCCAGCGCGTCGGTGGTGCTGGCGCTGCACGCCGGGCGCACGCTTGATCGTGGCCAGGTCGCAGGCATCGTGCACCTGGTGTCGAGCAGCGTGCCCGAAATGAATCCGAAAGCCGTCAGCGTGCTCGACCAGACCGGGGCGTTGATTTCCTCGCCCCCCGACACCAGCGGGCAGGCCGGCCTGGACGCGCAGCAACTGCAGTACGTGGCACAGATCGAGCAGGGTTACAGCAAGCGCATCGCCGAAATACTGGAGCCGGTGGTGGGCCGCGAGAACCTGCGCGCCAACGTCACCGCCGACATCGACTTTGCGCAGATCGAATCGACCGAAGAGGAATTCAAACCCAACCAGGGTGCCAGCGCCACGGCGACGGTGCGCAGCCAGCAGACCACCGAACAATCCGGAAGCAGTGCGGCCACACCCGCAGGCATCCCCGGTGCCGCCAGCAACCAGCCGCCGCTGCCCGCCGCCGCCCCGATCACCGGTGCAGCCAGCCCACTGCAAACCGCGCAGGGCGGTGGTGTGACGGGCAACAGCCGCCGCGAAGCGACCACGAACTTCGAGGTCGACAAAACGGTGCGTGTCACCCGCAACGCCACGGGCACGATCAAGCGACTGAATGCGGCCGTGGTGGTGAACAACCGCAGCGTCACCGATGCGAAAGGCAAGGTCACGCAGGTGCCGCTGTCGTCTGACGAACTCGAAAAAATGACCGCGCTGGTGCAAGAAAGCATAGGCTTCAACAAGGAACGCGGCGACTCGGTGCGGGTGGTCAACGCGCCGTTCAAGGTCGACCCGCTCAGCGTGGTCGAAACACCGCTGTGGAAGCAGCCGGAAACCGTGGACATGCTGCGCACGGTGGCCGCTCCGCTCGGGCTGTCGCTGCTCGCGCTGCTGGTCTACTTCGGGATGATCAAACCCGGGCTGAAGGTGGCGTTGGCGACCCCGGCTGCCGGGCGCGGTGGCTCGCTCAATGCGCGCGTCGACGATGTCGACGCCTTGCCGGGCCTGCCTGGGCTGCCCAGCCCCCAGGTGCGGGCCCTGGAGGCGCCGCGCGACACCGTGAACCTCGATGCGGCCCGCGCGCTGGCCAAGGAAAACCCGGCGGCAGTCGCCCACATCGTGCGCGGCTGGGTCAGTGGGCAGCCCGCCTGATGGCCACTCACCGCCACCCCACGCCCGCTTTCCCCGGATGACCCGACGATGAGTGCCGATACCGCCGACGAAGGGCTGGAGAACGCCGCCATCTTGTTGATGTCGCTGGGCGAGGAAGAGGCGTCGCAGGTCTTCAAGCACCTGACCCCGAAAGAAGTGCAGGCGCTGGGCGAGACCATCGCCAAGATGAAGGCCGTCACGCGCGACCGCGTCGATGGCGTGCTGTCGAAATTCTCGGCCATGGCCGGCGAGCAGAGCATGCTGGTGGCCGACAACGACGAGTACGTGAAGGGCGTGCTGCGCCGTGCGCTGGGCGATGACAAGGCCAATTTGCTGATCGACCGCATCCTGCAAGGCAGCGATGTGTCCGGGATCGAAAGCCTGAAGTGGATGGATCCGCAGTCGGTGTCCGAGCTGCTGCGCAACGAGCACCCGCAGATCGTTGCGGCGATCCTGGTGCACCTGGACTACGACCAGGCGTCTTCGGTGCTGAGACTTTTCACCGAGCGGCAGCGCAACGAGGTGCTGGTTCGCATTGCGACGCTCGATGGCATCCAGCCGTCGGCGCTGAAGGACCTCAACGAGGTGATGGGCAAGGTGCTGGCCGGCGGCGACAAGATGCGCAAAGCGTCGCTGGGCGGCGTGAAGCCGGCCGCCGAGATCATCAACATGATGGGTGGCAGTGTGGAGACGGCGGTGCTCGACTACATCCGCGAAGCCGACAACGAGCTGGCGCAGAAGATCATGGACAACATGTTCACCTTCGACGACCTGGAGAAGCTCGACGACAAGGCGATCCAGACGCTGATGAAGGAAGTGCAAAGCGAGTCGCTGGTCATCGCGCTCAAGGGCGCGACACCGGAGATGCGCGAAAAAATCTTCCGCAACATGTCCACGCGCGCCGCCGAGACGCTGCGCGAAGACCTCGATACACGCGGCCCGGTGCGGGTCAGCGAGGTCGAGAGCGAGCAGAAAGAATTGCTCAAGATCGTGCGCCGTCTGGCCGACGAGGGCCAGATCCAGTTGACCAGCGGCGGCGACGATGACTTCCTCTAAATTCAAGAACGTGCCGCCGCCCGAGGGGAGTGGCAAGGCCTCGGTCTACGCCCGTTTCATCCCGCGCGAAGAGCTCAGCGCCTTCGAGGCGTGGAACCCCAGCGCGCTGTCGGGCGGTGATGCCCATGACAGCGCCGGCCTGCCCACCGCGGAACCCGAAGCGCCCCCGCTGTCGGTGGCCGAGCAACTGGCCGCGCAGTTGCGCGCCGCACGGCAAAGCGGCTACCAGGATGGCTACCGCGACGGGCTGTCGGCGCTCGACGGCTTCAAGCAGGGCTACGCCGCACAGATCACCTCCCAGCTCGGCCGCTTGATGGCATCGCACGGCGCACAGCTCGATGGCTTGCAGCAACAGTTGGCGCAGGCGATCGCGGTGTGCGCCAACGCGATTGCGCGCCAGGTGGTGCGCAGCGAACTGGTGGCGCACCCGGCGCTGGTGGCCGCCGTGGCGCAGGAAGCCGTCGAGGCGTTGCTGCTCAGTGCGCGTCACATCACCCTGCGCGTGCATCCCGATGACGCGCCGCTGGTCGCGCAAGGCGCCGCTGAGGTGATGAAAGCACGTGGTGCACGGTTGATCCCCGACGCCAGCATCGCGCGCGGCGGCTGCCGCGTCGACAGCGACATCGCCAGCGTCGACGGCACGGTGGCCGCGCGGTGGCGCCGCGCCTCGGCCGCGCTGGGTTCGGGCACCGAGTGGACCGATGCCGACCCCAGTGATGCCGACCCCGGCGAGGCCACGCCATGATCAACACCCCGCAGGAGACCGACGCCTTGCAACGCGCCGCCGACAGTGCGCAGCAGGCTCAGGCGAGTGTCGATGGCCAGCCTGACGATTGGACGCGCTACCTCGACACCTTGCAGATGTTTGCGGCCGACCCGGTGGCGCTGGAGACCCAGGGCATGCTGGTGCGCGTGGCCGGCCTGGTGCTCGAAGCCGCCGGCATCCGCGAGCCGGTCGGTTCGGTGTGCGAGGTGCGCATGGCGGGCCAGCCGCCCGTGTTTGCCGAGGTGGTCGGCTTTTCCGGCGACCGCACCTACCTGATGCCCACGGGCGATGTGCACGGGCTGGCCAGCGGCGCCCGGGTGGTGCCGAAAAGCTCGCCGATGGTGCCGCTGCTGCTGGGTGCGCCGCGCCACCCGTGGCGGCGCAGTCTGGACCGCACCTTGCACCTGCCGGTCGGTGATGGACTGCTCGGCCGCGTGGTCGATTCGCACGGCCACCCGATGGACCGAAAGGGGCCGCTGGCCGATGTGCACAACGCGCCGCTGGTGCGCCGCGCCATCAATGCGATGGATCGCGACCCAGTGCGCCGCCCGCTCGACACCGGCGTGCGCTCGATCAACGCGATGCTCACCGTCGGCCGTGGCCAGCGCCTGGGCCTGTTTGCGGGCACCGGTGTGGGCAAGTCGGTGCTGATGGGCATGATGGCCCGCTACACCGAGGCCGATGTGATCGTCGTGGGCCTCATCGGCGAGCGCGGTCGCGAGGTCAAGGAGTTCATCGAGGACATCCTCGGGCCCGAAGGCCTCGCCCGCTCGGTGGTGGTGGCCGCACCGGCCGACGCACCGCCGCTCACCCGCATGCAGGGCGCCAGCTACGCGACCGCGATTGCCGAACACTTCCGCGACCGCGGCCAGCATGTGCTGCTGCTGATGGATTCGTTGACTCGCTACGCCATGGCGCAGCGCGAGATCGCCCTGGCCATCGGCGAGCCGCCGGCCACCAAGGGCTATCCGCCCAGTTGTTTTGCCAAACTGCCTCAACTGGTTGAACGCAGCGGAAACGGCATGGCTGGCAGCGGCTCGATCACGGCGATCTACACCGTGCTGACCGAAGGCGACGACCCGCAGGACCCGATCGCCGATGCGGTGCGCGGCATCCTCGATGGGCACATCGTGCTGTCGCGTGAACTGGCCGAGGCCGGGCATTACCCGGCGATCGACATCGAACGCTCGATCTCGCGCGTGATGACGAATGTGGCACCGACCTCGCAGGTCGAATCGGCGCGGCGGTTTCGCCAGCTGCACTCCAAGCACCAGAAGGCGCGCGACCTGATCCAGCTCGGCGCCTATGCGCCCGGCCACGACGCCGAACTCGACAGCGCCGTGCGCCTGCATGCGCCCATGACCCAGTTCCTGCAGCAAGACATGCATCAACCCGCCAGCCTCGACAGCAGTGTCGAGTGGCTGCGCGCGGTGGTATCGGCCTGAGCGGCACAGACCTCGACGCAAGGAGTTGACGATGAACCCCCTGGAACCCCTGATGACCCTGCTTGGCCAGGTCGAGCACGAGCGCGATGAGCTGGCCCTCGGCTGCCAACGTGCCGCGCAGGCGCAACAGTCCACTGCCACACGGGCCGAGCAACTGCTGACCTACCGCCGCGAGTACGAGCAGCGCTGGGCGCACCAGTTCCGCACCGATGGCCGCATGGAGCTGGTCAACTGCTACCGCGGCTTCATGGAGCGCCTGACCCAGGCGGTCGACCAGCAGCGTGCCATGGCCGAACAGGCGCAGACCGAACTCGACAGCGCACGGCTCGCGCTGCGCGAGGGCGAGATGCGTGTGGCCTCGGTGCGCAAGCTCATCGAGCGCCGTGTCGCCGAAGTGCACACCGCCGTGCGGCGGCGCGAGCAGAAGGCGAGTGATGAGTTCGCGTCGCGCGCCACCTGGAATCGGGCCGCCAGCGGTCTGACAGGTGTCGCATGAGCGCGCTGAACCTGCTGGTGCCGCCATCGTCTGTCGTCAGCGCGGCCTCGGCGACCAGAGCGGCCCCGGCCCCCGAGACCAGGGATGACAAGAACCCGGCCACGTTTTCGCGGCTGCTGGCACGCAGCCGTGCGGCGGCCGAGACGGCGCCACAGCCCCCTGCGCCGTCGGCCCGCCAGGCCGCCGCTGCAACGCCGAATGCGACACCGAATGCGTCCGCCCATTCAGCCACGAAGCCGAACCCAGCCGCGCGCGCCGAGCGGCGCGGCCACGATGACGCCGATGACCGCGCTGGCGATGCGCCCGACGCTGCCTCGCCCCGCTCCGCTGCCAACGATGCACCGCAGCGCAGTGCCGAGGGGGATGCCCGCGCTGAGCCCAGCGACGCTGCTGGTTCGACACCAGACGACCTGCACGCGGGGGCGACCCTGCCCAGCCCC